>NZ_PQMX01000011.1:0-117849 GCF_004368385.1 Burkholderia sp. B10
CTCATCGTATAGGAACGGCCTGCCCACCCGAAGTGCTCCCCAGTGCCCCATGTCCCGGATGGTCACACCATACGCTCAAACCGCTCGGCGCGGGAACGCGAGGCACCGGCTATATCATGCCGGTTACTAACGGCACAGTTGTGCCGTTGAGCACAAGTTGTCCACCTGGACACGTTTCGCTTCAGCTTTATCGGAAATTGGCTGTACGTTTGAAGGTTTGGTTCGCGGTGGCAATCGACCGCGATTCGACGCGAAAAAGCCGACCCAGTGGGTCGGCTTTTTCGTTTCTGATAAATCGGCATGCCCAGTTCAGTCCGGGCACCTTCTAGCCCCTCTGACGTCTGTCCATGATGCCTCGGATGCCGGTCATGGCCTCACGGGCATCCGGGTTGAACGACTGCGCCGGCGACCGATCGACCGGCACGCAGCAGTTGCTCGACGATGGCCGTTTTCAGGGCGACGTTGTTCGGGTCGTACAGGCCTGCGACGGCGTGCACCCGCCAGCGCAATCGTAGACGCCCGTGTTGCCTTTGTCGGTCGACGAGCAGGTGGCCGTGTTGCACGAGCGGGCAAACGGCGGCATCGCGTGGCCGTTCAGGATTGAGGTGTTGCCTTCGCCGGTCAGCGGGATATGGCTGGCGTTGCGTGCACCGGCGCGCCGAAGTTCAGGCAGTCGACGGCGCCGTCCTTGGCGTAGTCGGCCGGGTTCGGACTAAAGAAGACCGTGCAGTTCGCGCTCAGGTGAAAAGTCGACGTTCGTCCGGTTGCGTATCGAAATCGTTGTCGGTCACTGCTGTCTCTGTCCTGGTCTTGTGATCGTGTCGATGAGGCGATACCATCGGCAGGATTGATGTTATACGATGACACGATGATATTATCGCTGAATGCACCAGCGTTCCCGCCAGTGTCTGGCAGAGAACAAGCCGTCATACTGCGCTTACACGCGGTATATAAGGTTATTTTGGTTGCAGGTGTACTTTTGGCTCGCCTCAAAAGGCAGGAATTTCCTATGGGGCAGCGCAAAAATCCTGTATAGAAAGTACGATGTCATACGTTAAAATGCGCGACCGATGCGTCGGGCGCCACGTAACACACTCAATCCGCCCAAAAATGCCCGGAACGTACAGGCCCGATGCCCGGGACGTCCCACGACATGCCGTCAAGCGGCCAATGACCAAGCAGAGACAGGAAAGCAAGATGCGCAACATGACGGTACGAGCCAGCCTGCTCGTGGCACTGACGATGTTTGGGGTGGTGATCGTGATTGGCGGCATCGCCGGCGTCGTGTCGCTGCGGATGGCCAATGCGAACGCGCAGCGCCTGCACGAGATTGCGCGGCAAACCATCCTCGTCAACGACGCCTACAAGGACAGCACCCGCACGCGTTCGGCGCTGGTGCGCGCCTATAGCGCGCTGAAAGAGCGTAACGACACGGCGACGCGCGATTCGGCCTTGCAGAGCGCGAACCGCACCTTGGAACGCTCCGCGAGCGAAACCCGCGCGTATCGCGACGCAAGTGCGTTCGACGGCATGGATGCGGAGCTCAAGCGCCGGCTCGTGGCGTCGTCGGACGGGCTCGCCGCGCTGCTCGCGCGCGCGGCCGACGCGCTGCGCAATAACGACACTGCCGCCTACGTGACCATCAATGACCGCGACGTCACCCGCGCGGGCATGGTGTACTCGCAAAACGTCGAGAAGCTGCAGACACTCGCGAACACCCTCACCGAACAGGCGCTCAACGACGGCAACGCGCGCTACCAGTGGATTGTGGGCTTCGTGGTGGTCGGCGTCGGGCTGGCGCTTGCGCTGGTGGTCGTCGCGCACGTCGCGCTCGCGCGCATCGTGACGCGCCCGCTCGGCGAAGCGGTGGCGGTGCTCGACCGCATCGCGTCGAACGATTTGACCGTGCGTGTGCCGGAGGCGGGCCGCAACGAAATCGGCCTGCTTTTCGCGG
Organism: Burkholderia sp. B10; assembly: GCF_004368385.1. Taxonomy (NCBI): domain Bacteria; kingdom Pseudomonadati; phylum Pseudomonadota; class Betaproteobacteria; order Burkholderiales; family Burkholderiaceae; genus Burkholderia; species Burkholderia sp. B10. The sequence goes on from NZ_PQMX01000011.1 coordinate 1,955, forward strand.
CCATGCGGCGCATGCTCGACGGACTCTCGCGCACCGTGAGCGGCGTGCGAGACAGCTGCGACGCGATCCACACTGCCGCGCGCGAGATCGCCGCCGGCAATCTCGATCTGTCGAGCCGCACGGAGCAGCAATCGGCGTCGCTCGAGGAAACCGCCGCGAGCATGGAGGAACTGACCTCGACGGTCAGACAGAACGCGGCGAACGCCACCGAGGCGAGCACGCTCGCGACCGGCACGGCGGACCTCGCGCGCCGGGGAGGCGACGTGGTCGGCCGCGTGGTCCGGACCATGCAGGACATCAGCGCAAGCGCGCTCAAGATCGCCGAGATCACGAACATGATCGACAGCATCGCGTTCCAGACCAACATTCTCGCGCTGAACGCGGCCGTCGAATCGGCGCGCGCGGGCGAACAGGGGCGTGGCTTCGCGGTGGTCGCGGGCGAGGTGCGAACGCTCGCGCAGCGCAGCGCGAACGCCGCGCGCGAGATCAAGGAACTGATCGGCGCCTCGATGAACGAGGTGCAAAACGGCAACGCGCTCGCGGCCGAAGCGGGCGCGGCGATGGAGGAGATCGTGGGCGCCGTGCGCAACGTGGCGACCATCTTGGTGGAAATGACGTCGGCCACGAGCGAGCAGAGCGCCGGCATACAGCAGGTGGGCATCGCCGTGAGCCAGATGGATCAAGTCACGCAGCAGAATGCGGCGCTCGTCGAGCAGGCCGCCGCCGCCGCGGATGCGCTGGAGCATCAGGCGCAATCGATGAAGGATGCCGTGGCGGTATTCCGCCTCGGCGAAGCTTGACGGGTTTTACCAACGATAAAAAAGGACGAACGGTGGAGCGCCGCCGCGTGGCGCTGGCACTCTCGGGCAACTGCTCGATGCAGCGGGCGAGCAGCCCGAACGCTGCATGCACGAGCATCGCTTTTGTCTCGTCGACGGAGGTGTGTCGACGGACGCTCTCATGTCGAATAGTGACAGTGCTTCCACCTCGACTTCACCTGCTGCGCTTGCTCCATGCCACCGCTTCTCGATTCCATGAAACAGCAGCTTCGTCCACCGATCACGCGCTCGTCGTGATCGCGCGTCCTGGATGGTCTGTGGCACCTCAGCATGTCGATGCCCGACGGAGTGCCCGATTCATTGGCCGCACGAATTCTGAAGGATGTGTTTGCGCCGATGTTGCGTCGCGGCGTCGCCTGACCGGTCTTCGCGACGAACGAGATGCCGATGCAGGCCCGCCGCCGATCGTCGCAGTATCCGTCCACATCTCTGCGAACCCCGGAAGCATCGCGGCGAGGCCTGACTATCGAGCCGCCATCGTCAGCGCCAGAATTGCTCCACCCATTGGCAAACACGCTGCCACTCGGCCGTGCGCATGTACGCCTGGGTTTCCTTCTCCAGCTCCGGCGCCTTATGCCAGTCGTCGAGGCCGATGAATTGACTGAGCACGAAATTGCCGCGCTGGTAGTTGGCGTTCAGGATCTGCCCGGCCTGTTGTGCGGCGACCATCGCCGTCGTATCCATCGTCAGCCCGAGCAGCGCGGCTGCCGGTACGTTCCCGCTTTCGGCCGGCCACAGCCATGTCGAAACGCCCCAGTCCAACGGGTTGCCGACCGCACTCGGCGGAATGCCCGCCGGGCTGGTTCCGGTGCCGAGCGACAGCAGGCGCATGTCGTCGAGACTGCCTGCGCGACGGCTGGCCAGCGCCTCGGCGATCGCCGACAAAGAAGGATTGTTGGCGAACACGCCGCCATCGGCGAAATAGCCGAGCCCGGCGATTTCGTACGGCGGGAAATAGGTCGGTGCAGCCGACGTGGCAAGAGCGGCATCGAACAGGCTGACATTGCGATAGGTGTTGCCGTTTCCGTTGGACAGCGTGCACGGCGCCCAGCTCTTGACTGACGGATCCCACAGGCGTGCCGAGTTGATTGCGACGAAGCGCGACAGATCGGCCAGCCTGCCGTTGCCCACCAGCGATCTGGCGATCTGCTGCAGCCCGGTGTTGACATACTGGCATTGGAAGAAGCCGGGTCCGGCGAAGACCGTGCCCTGTTCGACGGCTTGCTTTTGTGCGAGCCATGCGTCGTTTTCCTGAAAGATCACCGAACCCTTCGTCCTGTAGATGTCGACGATCTCGGAAATGGATACGCCGTTCGCGAGCCCGAGGGCGATCAGGCCGCCCGTCGAGGTGCCGGCAAAGCCGTCGGCGCGCGCGATGATCTGACTGCGCCGGTCGAGATCCTGGATGAGCAGGGCAGTGATCAATCCCCGGATACCGCCACCATCGCAACTGAGAATCTTGAAGGTCATGGTGTTGCCTTTTTCGATCGTGAGATGAATGTGAACGGCGCAACCCGGCGGGCGTCCCGCCCGTGTCGCCGGGCGGGCGCCTGCTTCCTGCGCTGGGTCGAAGCCGGAAATTCGAGCAAACGGACGAAGCGTTCTGCGTTATTGCTCGTCGAACTTCACATCGAGCACGGTGTACGCGTCCCACGCATATAAATACGCGTTGTCCTTCGAATAGATCGAGAGTTTCTGATGATTGAAATCGGAAATCAAAACCGAGCCTTGCCGCGTCCAGCCGCGCGCGCCGATCCAGTTATAAAAACCGACGTAGGCATTGTTGCTGACCGACATATACCGGCTGGTGCCGAGGATCCGGTAATACGTCACGCCGTTATAAGGGTACTGTTCGAGCGTCAGCGCTTTCGCGGCGGAATCGACCAGAATGGCCCATTCGCCGCTGTTTTGCCCCAGCCAGCCCAACTGCACGCCATCGTGATAGAGCGCCATTTTGAATGTATCGACGGCGCGGGCAGAAACAGGGACGGTATTGGCGAATTCGGCAAAGGTCCCGTGCGGCTGGTTTTCAATCGGATTGAGGTTCATTTTTTCACCTTGAAGAGGTTGGATGCTTCCCCGTGCCTTCGAGAACAGCTGCATGCGCCGCGGACGCATGCGCGCCGGCATCGTCAAAGGCCGCGATTCCGGCGAATTTCGTGGTGCTCCGATCTGGCTCGGCAATAGCGGATCGACCATGGCGGCGGACGACGCCGATGCTCACGTCCGCGACGGCGGGACATGCGGGAGCATGGCTTCATGGAAGGCCCAGGATTCGATTTCCTTCTGTGTGGTGGTCTCGGGTATCGCTGTTTTATTGTCGATCGATTTGATACCAGTGATTTATAGGAAATGAAATGCCGGATGACAAGGTGTGCAAAAGAGGAAAATCCAATCGAAATTAAAACAATGCCGATCGAATTGCGTATATCTGAAACATTCGAACCTGGCCGGCTTATCGGTGGTTGGGCATGCTTGGGATGATCGAGGTGCGATGAAATCGCTCGCGTTCGGAGGCGGACGGAATTCTGTCCGCTTGGCCTTAGCTATCCTGCTTGTGGTTCGAGGTGCAGACGAATCTCGGCCCCGAAATTCCCGTTTCAGAAATCGGTATCGCCCGATCAGTTTTCCCGATCGCGAACACAGGTGTTGCCCTGCGCGTGGAACGCGGGCGGACATTCGGGGGCGGCGAGCGTGCCGGTCCTGCCGTTGCATCCGAGGCGGTCGACGCCTGCGGGACAGGTGATCGCCGACGTGGCCGGCGCGGCCATCGCGGCGACGACCGCAACGGGCGCGCGCATCTCGTCCGCGCGCGTGCGCGCCGCTGTTGCCATATCGTTCGGCGAAGCCGACGCCACCGGTGCGCGCGATTCATGCGCGGCCTGCCGCACGGCACCGTGGCGCTCGCTGCGCGGCGCCTTCGCCGGCGCACGTGCCGTGTGTCCGACCGGCTGCGACGCCGCTGTGGGCGTCGCAGCGACGGTGGCGGCCCGATGCCGATGGGCGGCCGCATAGGCGATGGCGGCTGCGGCGATCGCCACCGACGCATAGCGCAGCACGGTGCGGCGCCGTTTCGGTCGCCGCGCGATTGCGTCGCCGGAGCCGAACGGCGTGTGTCCGCCGGTGCGCGCCGTCGCCAACGGCGCGTGCCGCGCGGTGTCCTGCGAGACGTGGCCGCGCTCGGCTGCCGGCCGCGGCGCGACGGTGAACGTTGTGTTTTCGTCGGCTGCCCGCGACGCGGGCCGCACCGGTGCAGGTGCGCGCGATGATGCCGGCTCAGCGGCTTCCACCACTTCGGCTGCCTTTACGATGCTCGCGACCGGCATCGCGACCACCTCCCAAGTCGGCGCGCTGGCGCGCTCGACGGTTCGCGCGGCCGTGGCGCCCGGTATCGCCCGCGGAATCAGCTCGCGCTCGTGCGCGAACGCACGCAGCCACGCCAGCGGCCACGGTTCGCGGCCGCGCGTCGACAGCAGGAGCTCGAGCGCGTCGGCGCCGCAGATCTCGACGCGCGGATCGACGCGAATGTGCAGATTCGATCCCGGCGGGATTTCCGGTTCGAACAACACCGCGCCTTTCGGATAGGAGACCGCTTCGCCGTCGGGCCGATGTTCCGACATCGCGTTGCGCAATGCCTGGTTGTTGCGCAGCGCCTGCAGGTAACCATTGCCCACGCGCCTGGTCGATCCGTCGGCATAGTTAAGCGTCCATTCGCCGTTTTCCTGACCGGTGACGGGCGCGCGGAAGCCTTTGACTTCGAGTTGCAACGTCGTCGTCTCGGTGCCGACGAGGATGTCGACCTGTCGCCCGTTGACCGAGATGTCGCAGAGGATGACCGCCGCCTGTTCGCGTTCCGCGAGCCAGCGAACGACGCGCTCGAGCGCCTGCTGCTCCGACGAATTCAGTTCCTCGGTGCTGCCGAAATAAAGTTCGATATTGTGCATTGTCGATTCGATCGCGCGGCAGCATTTGCTGCCGCTGAACGGTTGGCCCCGGACCGTATTCAAGCACGATTCGCGGGATCGGCGGCGGCTCGCCGCGCGCGGCCGCCACCGCATCCGCTGGCAACGTTTCCATCGAGAAATGTCGGGAGCGGCGCGATCGCAATCAAGTATCCTGTGACGCAGCCGGCGCCGCGTTTCATCCGTCAGCCGGAACAAACACAAACCGATTTCGCCCGACGGCGGGCGTCCATCATGACCATGCTGCGTTCGTGGGGTGCGATTCTCTCGTTGCTGATGCTTGCCGCGTGCGCGAGCCTGCCGCCGCAGGTCGACCGCACGCCGACGCATGCCTACACCGATACCGGCAACACGCGCCTCGGCGTCGCGTTCCGCGCGCAGGCCGCCACCCACCCTGGGCAGGACGCGTTTCATCTGCTCAGCGATCCGGTCGACGCACTCGATGCGCGCGTGCTGCTCGCCGATCGTGCCGATCGTTCGCTCGACCTTCAGTACTACATCTGGCACGACGATCTGACCGGTCACGCGCTCGCGGACGCGATCATCCGGGCCGCCGATCGCGGCGTGCGCGTGCGTGTGCTGCTCGACGATCTCGGCACCAACGCCGACGACCGCAAGCTGCTCGAAATCAGCTCGCATCCGCACATCGAGATCCGTCTGTTCAATCCGGTCGCGACGCGCGAGTTCAAGAAGATCGGCACGGTGCTCGAATTCTCGCGGGTCAACCGGCGCATGCACAACAAGGCGATGATCGCCGACAACCAGGCGGCGATCATCGGCGGCCGCAATATCGGCGACGAGTATTTCGGCGCGTCGTCGATGCTCGAGTTCGGCGATCTCGACGTGGTCGTGCATGGCCGCGTGGTCAACGACATCTCGACCGAGTTCGATACGTTCTGGAATTCGCCGTATGCGTATTCCGTCGGCGCGCTGGTCGGGCACGACGCGACGCCGGGCAGCCTCGATCGCGAGCGCGAGCGGCTGCGCGATTATCTGCGCGCGATGGAGGACAACCCGTACGTGCTCGAAGCGCGCGAGCGGCTCGACCGGATCGTGCATGGCGAAGGCACGGAGCTGTCGTGGGGACGCGCGACCGTGCTGTATGACGATCCGGCGAAGATCGCACGCGCGCCGAACGACAGCGAAGGGCACCTGCTGCCGCAGCTGCGCGCGCTGGCGCTGCGGCCCGAGCACGAGCTGTTGATCGTGTCGCCGTATCTGGTGCCGGGCGCGGCGATGATCGAACGGCTGCGCGCGCTCACCGCGCGCGGCGTCCGCGTGACGATCCTGACCAACTCGCTCGCATCGACCGACGTCGCGGCCGTACACGCCGGTTACCGGCGCTATCGACGCGAGCTGGTGGAAGCGGGCGTGCGGCTGTACGAGCGCCGGCCGTCAGGCGACAAGAGCATTTCGAAGCGGCTGATCATCGGCTCGTCGCGCGCGTCGCTGCATGCGAAGACCTATGTGTTCGATCGCAAGAGCGTGTTCATCGGCTCGATGAATCTCGACCCGCGCTCGCTGAGGCTCAATACCGAGATCGGCGTTTACTGCGAGAGCCCGGCGCTCGCGGCACAAGTCGCGGCGGACCTGGAGCCGCGGCTCGATCGCATCGCGTGGCGGGTCGAAGCGACGACCGATCCGTCCGGCACACGGCGCCTCGAGTGGATTCAGACCGACGAGGACGGCAAGGTGACCGAATTCGACCACGAGCCGGAAGTGTCGACGGCACGACGCGTCGAGGTGTGGTTTCTCGGCTTGTTCCCGATCGAATCGCAGCTGTGACGCGGCGTGCGTGAAACGTGCACGGACAGCCGGCTCGGCCAAGTGCCGGGCGGAACGGCGCGCATCCGGGCACGCGCGCGTCGCGCCCGGCGCGGATCACTGCGGTGCGGGCCGCGGCGGCGGATTGACCGCTGCCGATGGGGCGGCAGCCGTATCCGGGCCTTCGGCGCCTTCAGCGCCACCGTGTTGTGCGCCCGCGTCATACGCGACGACGCTGCGCTGCGGGTTCGCAATGCGGATGCCGCGTTCGCGGAACAGCACCGCGATGCGCCGGTTGAACTCGCGCTGCACGCCCCAGCGTGCCGAATCCTTGCACTGGATCTGCCCGGCGAGCGTGACGGTCGCGCCATCGACCTGATCGACGCCCCAGTAGCTGAAATCCGACAGAATGCCGTCCTTGTAGTTCGGATCGTCGCGCAGCGCGGCGCCGATCTCCTTCAGCGTCGCGATTGCCGGATCGATGTCCTGGCCGTACGCGATGCTGACCTTGACGGCCGCGTTGCCGAGCCCGCGATTCGTATTGTTGACGGTCGTGACCGAACTGAACGGGATCGTGTACAGCGAGCCGTCGCCGCCGCGCAGCCGCACGGTGCGGATCGACAGGTATTCGACCGTACCCGATACGCCGGCGAGCGTGACCCAGTCGCCCACCTGCATCGCGTTCTCCATCAGCAGAAAGATACCGGTGATGAAGTCCTGCACGAGCTTCTGCGAGCCGAAGCCGAGCGCGACGCCGAAGATGCTGGCGCCGGCGAGCAGCGGGCCGATGTTCACGCCGATCTGGCTGAGGCCGGTCAGCACGACGACCAGCGCGATCATGATCAACAGCAGCGAGCGCAGCATCGGCAGCAGCGTGCGCAGCCGCGCGGCGCGCACGAGATTGCCTTCCCGCGTCCACTGCTGCAGGCGGCGCTCGATCGCGATGTTGGCGGCCTCCCAGACGAACAGCGCGACGAGCGCCGCGATCGCGATCGTCATCAGCGCGGACGCCAGCCGATGGCCGATCGTGCCGGTCTTGAACGCATGGAAGATCGGCACGCCCCAGATCTGCAGCAGCAGCACGACGGTCACGATCGCAATCACCGTCGACACGATCCTGCGCAGCAGCGGGTAGTAGCGGTACGCGTGCAAATGGACGAGCGTACGGTCGTCGTCGCGGCGCTGGAACAGCCGCGCGAGCGCGCCGAACACGACGATCGATACGATCCGCATGCCGATCATCACCGCGATCGAGCGGCCGCCGAGCGCGATCAGCACGCGGTAGCCGTTGTGGACGTCGAGCGCCCACACGAACCACAGTGCCATCACGGCGAACACCGCGACGGGCGCCCACGCGTCGGCGAGCGCGTGGGAGAACATCGCGAACGCGCGGTGCTCGTCGCCGGTCGCACGGATGCGCGCGGCGACCGGCTGCCGGCATCGCAGGATCAGCGCGGAGATCATCAGGTGGCCGACGAGCGCGACCGCTTTCAGCAGCGCGACGTGGCCGGCCTCGCTGAGGCCGAAGCTCGCGGCGAGCTCGATCGCGGCCGTACAGATGCCGACGACGATCGCGATTCGCGCGATCGCGCGCTGCGCGTACGCGGCCCACGCGTCGCTGATGTGCAGCAGCCGCAGTTGTCGCGCATCGGGCTGGAAAAACAAGCGACTGACGATCGTCACGAGACGGCAGATCACGTAGATGTCGATCAGCGAGCCGAGCGCGGTGTCGGTCGGCGTGCCGTCGCCGTCGAGCACCGACATCGTCAGGCTCGCGACGCCGGCGAACACCAGCAGCGGCACCGCGCGCACCACCAGACTGACCAGCGCGCGCGGCATCCGGTGCAGCAGCGTCGTATGGCGCCGCGCGTGGCCGCGGCTTTGCGTCTCGGGCGTGGCGGACGTGCTCGATACGCTCGAGGCGCTCGGGGTGCCGGCCGCGAGCGGTGTCGACGCGGCGGGGTCGATCGACTCGGGCAACTCGGTCGACTCGGGCGGCTCCGTGTCGGACGGCGCGGCGTCGGCCCGTCGCGACGACTCCGCGCGACGCGCGCCCAATGCGCGCAGCGTGCGTCGCAGCAGCCTTCTCGCGAGCCATTCGGCGCCCAATGCCGGCACGAGCACGGCGACGATGGTCAGGAGCGCGTGCAGCAGGTCCGCACGTTCGTCGGCGCGTACCATCCGTTCGTGCCACCAGTTGCCGACCGAAGCGACGTCGAGCAGCGAGCGCAGCGATTCGTTCAGCGCGCCGCCGATTTCGCCGGCCCAGCGCGAGCCCTGGCGCACCAGCATCGACGCGAGCCCGTTGGTCGTGAGCGCGGCGGGCGCGGCCGCCGACGCAGCGCTGGCCGGCGCCGCCGCGCTCGCCGGCAACGCTGGCGTGCTCAGTACGCCGACGGCGGCGATCGCGCGCAGCGTCGTTTCGACCTGTTCGCGCTCGCGCGGGTTTTGCAGCACGGAGAGCGCCTGTTGCGCCTGTTGCGGCGTCAACGCAGGCACGGCGCCCGACGCGGCGGACGCGGCAGCGGGAGCCGAGGCCGGGGCGGCCGCATGGGCAATGGAGACGACGGCGGCGAGCAGCCAGCCGAGCAGGAAATGTCGCATGGATGGGCATGCGGGCGCGCATTCGGATGCGGCCCGGCGGTCTGGACGATGGACGGACGTTAACATGATCGCGACCGGAACCGAATAGTTCCATCGGCGGCGAGCGGGCGCGAATGGGGCAACCCAGGCGGCGCATGCGAGCGCATCGGCTCAGGCGATGAAAGCGTCGCGGTGCGGCCCGCGCGCTCGATCGTTGCGCGACCATGGGGTTCATCCGCCGGGAATGCAACGTGCTGCGCGGCACTTCCCGGATCACTGACGAATCATTCGCGACCGTCGTGAAAAACCGGCAGCACGTGTTCCGCGATTTCCTCGACGACTTCGCGCACCGGGCGCGCCGAGCCGAGGTTCAGCGTCACGTGATGCGTGCCGGCTGCGCGCATGCGTTGCAGGACCTCGATCAGCGCCGCGCGTCCGGTTGCGTAACCGAGCGGCAGGGCGGTGGCGGGCGCAGCGCGGTTCGCATCGAGATCGAGCCGCATCGCCACGCCGAACGCGCGAAACGCCGGTTGTGCCAGCCGCTCGACGGCCGCTCGCCACATCGAATGACGCGCATGCTGCGTCTCCGGATCGCGGTGATACGTCATCCAGCCGATCGCGTTGCGCGCGATCCAGTCCACGCTTTGTCCTCCCGAGCCGACCGCGAGCATCGGCACCGCGGCGTCGCCGTGCGGCAGCAGCGCGAACGCCGGCGCGCCGGGCGGCGTCTCGTCGGGCGGCACGCGCGACGGAACGTCGAGCCCCGCCGCGACGACTTCCCAATGGCGGCGATAGCGGTCGCGCCGCGTTTGCGCGTCGACGCCGAACGCCGCATATTCGGACGGCCGGTCGCCGGAGCCGAGGCCGAGGACGAAGCGCCCGCCGGACAGCGCGGCCACCGACAGCGTGCCCTTCGCGATGTGCAGAGGATGCCGCAGCGGCAGCACGATCGCACCGCTCGCAAGGACGATCCGGCGCGTGCGCGACGCGAGCGCGCCGAGCAGCACCCACGGGTCGAGATGTCCGACCGGGTCGGGATAGTCGGCACTGTTCAGCGGCACGTCGCGCACCCACAGCGCGCGAAAGCCGAGCGCGTCGGCCAGGGCGGCGAGTTCGAGTTGTTCGTTGAAATCCGCGACGCTGTCGCCGGCGCGCAGCAGCGGCAGCGTCAGGCCGATCGACAGCCGCTCGTCCGAGAAGACCCGGCTCGCGGCGCCGGTGCGGTCGGTAGCGGTCGGCGGCATGGTCATTCCTCGAATGAGTGGACGAAGCGGACACGCGTGCGGCCGTGTCCGGGGTTGGCGATGTACCGACGGGCATCGCGTTGAGCACGCATCGTGCATCGTGCGTCGGGCCGGCTGCGGAGCGCGCCGCGCGATTCGTGCTGCCGCGGCGACGATCGCAGGATTGTAAGCGGATCGTCGGTATCGCGTCGGCACCGGTGAACCGCGCCCGCCAACGCGAACGATCGCCACGACAGTGCGGTCACCGTCCGCCGCTCGCGCGGACGGCCTCGCTGTTTCATTTTCGAATCATTCACGCGTTGGCGTCGCTGCGCGCATTGCATCGCCGCGATATCGGGGCCCGTGCAGCCTTGCGCCGCGCAGCATGGTGCGCTCCTTGCATGTCTTGTGCACGCCAAAAGTGCGCGCGCCGCCGCCGTGGCGCGCGGCCTTCGCTTCAGCGGGTCGGACGCATCGAACACGGGGACAAGACAATGAGAACAGATCGAAGCGCAACCTGTCGTGTTGCAAACATGAATCGCAGTCCTGTCCGTGATCGTGCACGCGCGTCGCCGCTGCTGGTGGCGACGTAGGCGCGCGCCCGTCCGTTCCGTCCGGACGCACGCCGACAGCCAGTGTGCAGGCGTGACGCACGGGATCGACCGCTGCCGGCCGGCATGACCCGCGGCGGCATGCTGCGGGACGACCGACGGCAGCGAAGCGTCGTCGTGCCGCCCGCCGCGCGCAGCAGGCGCGAGCCGGACGCCACGCGCTCGCTGCGGCGCGGCGAATCGCCAAAAACCGCGAAGTGTGGACGCGCAGGCCGCCACGCCATACCGGGAAATCGCAGGTGCAGTTCAGGGGTAGGGTTCGCCGGCCGAGCAGCGGCGGATCCGACGAGTTTGTGCTGTCAGTTGATCCACTACCCCGATGGATCAATTGTTGGAGCGCCCATCGCCATGTGGCCGATGGGCGTCTTTTTTTGCGCCATCGCGGTCGTGTGCCGGCCTCCGGCCGGATCGCGCAGCGTTCTGTATCATGTGCTGGCGTGCTGGAGCGCCGCTGCGGGGCGCACGACGTTCCGGCGCGCCCCATCACGTTCGATCACGCTCGATCCCGCCCGCCGACATGAACGACACCCGCCTGCACGATCCCGACCAGCACGACCTGTACGACCCGCCATCTGCCGGCATCGACCCGGCCGCGCTCGATGCGCTGCATACCTTCGTCGAGCGCCATCCGCGGCTGCTCGTGCTGACCGGCGCGGGCATCAGCACCGATTCCGGCATTCCCGGCTATCGCGACCGCGACGGCAAATGGATGCGCTCGCCGCCGATCCAGCTGCAGGACTTTCTCGGCTCCGACGCCGCGCGCCGGCGCTACTGGGCGCGCAGCATGATCGGCTGGCCGGTGGTCGGCCGCGCGCAGCCGAACGCGTCGCATCGCGCGCTCGCGCGGCTCGGCGCAGCCGGCCGGATCGAGCGCCTCGTCACGCAGAACGTCGACGGCCTGCACCAGCGCGCGGGCAGCGCCGACGTGATCGAACTGCATGGCGGCATCAACGGCGTGATGTGTCTTGATTGCGGCGCCGATCATGCGCGCGCGACGATCCAGACCATCCTCGAAACGGACAACCCCGAACTGCTCGGCGCACGGGCGGAGCCGGCCGCCGACGGCGACGCGCATCTCGAATGGACCGCGCTCGATACGTTCCGCGTGCCGGCGTGCCCAGCGTGCGGCGGGCTGCTGAAGCCCGCGGTGGTGTTCTTCGGCGAAAACGTGCCGCGCGAGCGCGTCGCGCTGGCGTCGCAGGCGCTCGATGCGGCCGATGCGCTGCTCGTGGTCGGCTCGTCGCTGATGGTGTACTCGGGCTATCGCTTCTGCGTGTGGGCGCACGCGCAGCACAAGCCGGTAGCCGCGCTGAATCTCGGCCACACGCGTGCCGATCCGATGCTGACGCTGAAAGTCGAGGCGCATTGCGCGCCCGCGCTCGACGCGTTGAATACGCGGCTCGGCATTGCGGCCGGCGTGCCGGAGCGTGCAGCGTGAGCGGGCCGACGGCATCGCCCGATCCGGCCGAACGGTTGTCGGCGCCGGCCGCCGAGCGCAACCGCGGACCGATTCTCGACGTGCTGCGCCGCGTGCTGCCGGCGCACGGCAGCGTGCTGGAGATCGCGAGCGGCACGGGGCAGCATGCGGTGCATTTCGCGCAGGCGATGCCGGGGCTGCGCTGGCAGCCGAGCGATCCCGATCCACGGGCGCGCCGCTCGATCGCCGCGTGGGCCGCGCATGCGGGCGTCGCGAACCTCGCCGAGCCGCTCGCGTTCGACGTGCGCGACGCGTCGTGGCCGGCCGATGCGCTCGACGCCGTCGTCTGCATCAACATGATCCATATCTCGCCGTGGGCGTGCACCGCCGCGCTGTTCGCCGGCGCGGCGCGCGCGCTGCGCACGGGCGGCGTGCTGTTCCTGTACGGTCCGTATCGGCGCGAAGGCCGTCACACCGCGCCGTCCAACGAAGCGTTCGACCGGCAGCTGCGCGAGCGCGACGCGTCGTGGGGCGTGCGCGATCTGGAGGCCGTCGTCGCACTCGGGCTCGATTGCGGGCTCGACTGCGTCGAGGTCGTCGAAATGCCGGCGAACAATCTGAGCGTCGTGTTCCGGCGCTTGCCGCACGCGGAGCAATGACACGTCGTCGCGCATCGCGACCGGGTTTCCACTATCCTTTCGCCTGTGCGCGCGGCCCGATTCGGGCCGCGCACCGTTTTTTCCGGAGAATTGACTAATGGGCAAACAAGCAATCGGTGTGATCGGGCTCGCGGTGATGGGGCGCAATCTCGCACTCAATATCGAGAGCCGCGGTTACGCGGTGTCGGTGTACAACCGCAGCCGCGAGAAAACCGACGAACTGATCGCCGAATTCCCGGGTCGCAATCTGGTCCCGACCTATACGCTCGAGGAATTCGTCGCGTCGCTCGAAACGCCGCGCCGGATCCTGATGATGGTGAAGGCCGGCGAAGCAACCGATGCGACCATCGCGTCGCTCAAGCCGCTGCTCGAGAAGGGCGACGTGCTGATCGACGGCGGCAACACCCACTTCACCGACACGATCCGCCGCAACCAGGAGCTCGCGCAATCGGGCCTGCACTTCATCGGCACCGGCGTGTCGGGCGGCGAGGAGGGCGCGCTGCGCGGCCCGTCGATCATGCCGGGCGGCCAGCGCGACGCGTACGACCTGGTCGAGCCGATCCTCAAGCAGATCGCCGCGAAGGCGCCGTCGGACGGCGAGCCGTGCGTCGCGTACATGGGGCCGGACGGAGCGGGCCACTACGTGAAGATGGTTCACAACGGGATCGAATACGGCGACATGCAGCTGATCGCCGAGAGCTACGCGGTGCTGAAGGACGTCGCGGGCCTGACGAACGACGAGCTCGGCGCGGTGTACACCGAGTGGAACCAGGGCGAGCTCGACAGCTACCTGATCGAGATCACGTCGAAGATCTTCGGCAAGAAGGACGACGAAACCGGCAAGCAGCTCGTCGACGTGATCCTCGATCGCGCCGCGCAGAAGGGCACCGGCAAGTGGACGAGCCAGAACGCGCTGGATCTCGGCGTGCCGCTGCCGCTGATCACCGAGTCGGTGTTCGCGCGCGTGCTGTCGTCGCTGAAGACCGAGCGCGTCGCGGCCAGCAAGATCCTGTCGGGGCCGGCTGCCGCGCCGTTCGACGGCGATCGGGCCGCGTTCGTCGAAGCCGTGCGCCGCGCGCTGTACTTGAGCAAGGTGATCTCGTATGCGCAGGGCTTCGCGCAGCTGCGCACCGCATCCGAGGAGTACGGCTGGAATCTCGATCTCGGCACGATCGCGAAGATTTTCCGCGCGGGCTGCATCATCCGCGCGCGCTTCCTGCAGAAGATCACCGACGCCTACGCGAAGGATCCGGCGCTCGCGAACCTGTTGCTCGACCCGTACTTCAAGGACATCGCCGCCAACTACCAGACCGCGCTGCGCGACGTCGTGGTGGCCGCGGTGAAGGCCGGGGTGCCGGTGCCGGCGTTCGCGTCGGCGGTCGCGTACTTCGACAGCTATCGTTCCGAGCGGCTGCCGGCGAACCTCGTGCAGGCGCAGCGGGACTTCTTCGGCGCGCATACGTTCGAGCGGACCGACCGCCCCGGCAGCTTCCACGCGAACTGGTCCTGAGGGAGGCGGCGAGCCGCGATTGTTGCGAAATTCTATTCTTTGAGTAGGGTTTTTGGTTCCAGATCCCGGGATTGTTGGCGTCACGGAAACAGTGTTTTCGTTCTTTCATGGTTTTCCCTAGGTGCTCGCCGGACTAAACTTGGTTCCATCGCTGCAGACATGGTGTGTGCGGCGGAGCAAAAAAATTCCGGAGGTAATCATGAAATCGCTGATCGCAACGTTCGCTGCAGCTGCCGTTCTCGCCGTCCCCGCCGTGTCGTTCGCCCAACAGAATGCGCCGGTCACCCGTGCGCAAGTGAAGGCCGAGCTGGTCCAACTGCAACAGGCCGGCTACAAGCTGGGCAGCGACCGGACCGACTACCCGGTCGGCATCCAGGCAGCTGAAGCGCGTGTGAACCCGCAACAGAACGTCGCCGCTGCCGATACCAGCGGCTACGGCGCGCAACCGGCCGGCCAGCAAGAGTCGGGTGCACCGGTAGCCAAGACCGGCTGGCAAGTGAAGCGCGTGTCGGACGGCGCACCGATCTACAAGGGTCGTTGATCGCCGACGGTCGGCGGGCCGCTACCGCGGCCCGCGTTGACCGATCTCAGGCAGTACGAACAGCCCGCCGTTCCGCATCCCGGAACGGCGGGCTGTTTTCATGGGCTGCACCGGTCGCGAGCGGGCGGCGGCAGCCGCAAGATTGTTGCGGGATCGGCTACGGGTCGCGGGCATGGGCGCGACCAATGGTATCTTTGCCGGGCGGGACGACGCGAAAAAGGGGCCGATGAGCCCATTCGCGCCGACGTTCCGCAGTGGAAACTGCCGGCCGCGCCAGCGGTCGGATACTGGTTGGTCCGGCCGTGCGGCCGGACATCGTGCGTCGCATGCCGGAGGGCGGTGGGCGGCGCAACGACGCAAACCCCGGAGGACCCTTGAGAGAAACGATTCCGATCCACGAGGCGCTGACGCGCTGGCTGCCGCAGGCGGCGTTGGTCGTCGCGGCCGCGGCGCTGTCGGGCTGTACGATGACGCCGTGGACCGACAGCTGGCAGCCGATGCGATCGTCGACGCCGATGTCGGCCGCGACGCCCGGCGTGATCGCCGGCTATTACCGCGTCAACCCGGGCGACACGCTCGCGAGCGTCGCGGCTGCCTACGGGCAGCGCGTGCAGGACGTCGCGAGCTGGAACCACATGTCGCCCAACGACGCGCTGTCGCCCGGCCAGGTGCTGCGCGTCGCGCCGCCGCCGGCCGCGACGTCGCTCACGCAGGCGCCGTCCGCCTCCGCGCAGCCGGGCTCGCTGGCATGGCCGGCTACCGGCATCGTCGCGATGCCGTTCTCGGCCGGCAAGACGCGCGGCATCGTGATTGCCGCGTCGGGGCCCGATCATTCGGTGCGCGCCGCGGCGAACGGGCGCGTGGTTTATGCCGGGACGGGCGTCAAGGCATATGGGCCGCTCGTGATCCTGAAGCATGAAAACGGCCTGATCACCGCGTACGGGCACAACGGCAAGCTGCTCGTGAACGAAGGCGACGCGGTGCGCACGGGGCAGCCGATCGCCGAGATGGGCACCGATCCGAGCGGACGCGCGACGTTCGAGTTCGAAGTTCGCCAGAACGGCAAGGTCGCCGATCCGATGAACTTCCTGGCGCGCAACGGCGGCTGACGCCATCGCATGACGACGTGTGCGCCGCGCGGCGCACACGTTCCCGCCTTCACCCGTCCTCGAGCTGCGCGGCGCCGAGCCGCGCCGGACGATTGCCGAGCCAGCGAATCCCCAGCGCGAGCGCCGCGGCGCCGAGCGCGATCAGCGAACACTGAACGGCGACCGGCAGGTAGCCGTGCGGCCGCGGATCGACGAACGGATACGGGTACCAGTTTTCCAGTGCGCCGCGCACGAGCGTATAGCCGAGATAGACGACCGGAAAGCCGAGCCACGCGACTGTGCTGCGGCGCGGAATCGGCGAGCGCGGCCCCACGTACAGCCAGTCGCACAGCACGACGAGCGGCACGATCCGGTGCAGCACCCAGTTGTTCAGGGGTGGCGTGACGTGACGCAACGCATCGAGCCGCGCGAGCAGCAGCTCGTAGACGATCGCGGTGATCAGCACGTACAGCACCGCCGCGCCGCGCATCGACTCGTAGCGCGCGGAGCCCGTGCGCGGAATGCGCGACAGCCCCGCGATCAGCATCGCCGCCGCGTACAGACTGCTCAGTTGTGTGAAATAGCTGAGATAGTTGCCGAGATGAAAACTGGGCATGCCCCAGCGGCCGGCGACGCTGTGCAGCGTGGTGGACACCGCGAGCAGCGCGGCGACGAGCCGGTAGGCCGCAACGAAGAACGCTTTGCTCATGATGCCTGCGCAACGTCGCACCAAAGCTTCATCGTGCCACAGCCGCGCACGCGCGCGATGCGGACTTTCCATATGGCCGCCATGCCGCCGCGCCGCTCCGATTCGTCGGATATTTGATCCAGTCGTGCAACACCCGCTGCCCGCGACGCTACAATCGCGACAGCCGCCGCGCGCCGGGCAGCCGCGGCCCGTGCCGGCCGCGCATACTCCACGAGCAACATGAGAGCAACGATGAAAAACATAATCGCGAAACAGTCGCGCTACAGCACGCCGGCTATCTTTTTCCACTGGGCCGTGTTCCTGCTGGTGGCGCTGACTTATCTGGCGATCGAGGTTCGCGGCCCCAAAGGCAGCGACAGCCGCGCGTTCTGGATGAACGTGCATTTGACTGCGGGCACGTTCGTGCTCGTCCTGTCGGTGCTGCGCGTGGTGTGGCGCATGGTGAGCCGCGCGCCGGACGCGATCATGCAGGCGCCGTTGCTGAAGTGGCTGTCGACGCTCGCGCATCTGGCGCTGTACGTGTTCATCGTCGCGCAGCCGCTGCTCGGCATCATGATGGTCAACATGGGCGGCAAGCCGGTGTCGCTCGACTGGCTCGGCGTGTCGTTCACGCTGTTCGGCCCGGACAAGGCGCTGCGGCCCACGATCAAGGAAGCGCACGAGCTGATCGGCAACGCCTTCTACTTCGTGATCGGGCTGCATGCACTGGCAGCGCTTTATCATCATTTCGTCCGGCGTGACGACGTGCTGCGTCGCATGATGCCGTAATCCGCACAGGTTCGACGCGCGCACGCTGCAGGGGCGCATGGTTGTCGATACAACCATGCGCCCCTGCGTCGTTTACGGCCGCGCTCGGCTGGCCAGCGCGCTGAACATTCTGTAACATCGCGGCTGCTTTTACATTCCGTTTACGCACTGCCGCGCATGCTGCATCGACATCGTCATCTGACCGCCTGGCTCGGCGTGTTCGCGATCTGGCTCGCGATCGCCGCGCCGCTGGTATCGCAGTGGCGTATCGCGCAGGCCGCATCGCCCGATGCGGTCGTCTGCGGCACCGGGCACGGCGCACATCTGGCGCGGGCGGCGCAGCAGACGCACGATCACGCGGCGCATCTCGACGCCTGCGGCTATTGCGGCTTCTTCGCGCACGTTCCCGCGATCGGCGGCCCCGTCGCCGCGTCGATCGCCTTCATCCCCGCCGTGTTCGCGGGCGCTGCCGCACCGCGCACGCTTGCGGCTGCCACACGACGCTATCCGCGCGCGTATCCACGCGCACCGCCCGAGCGCGCCTGACGCGCAGTCTTCCGTCTCTTTCATCGCCGCTATCCGTGCAGTCCGTCGAGGCTGCGTGGAGGGCGTCACTCGGGCTTACTCATGACTAATTTTTCGTCGCGCGCGCCGAACGCGTCGCGCCATCCCGATGCACGGCGCGTGCCGCGCGTGCTCACTCTCACCGTTCCCGCGCTGGCCGTCAGCGCGATGACCGCCGCCGTCGCGGCCGAACCCGTGCGCGTCGCCGGCGCGCCGCCGGACGACGCAGCGTGGCTGTTGCCGCCCGTCGAAGTCGTCGCGTCGCCGCTGACGACGCCGCTCGTCGTCGTCACCGATCCGAAGACGCCGCGTCAGCCGCTCCCGGCAAGCGACGGCGCCGATTATCTGAAGACGATCCCCGGTTTCACGTCGATCCGCAGCGGCGGCACCAACGGCGACCCCGTGTTGCGCGGGATGTTCGGCTCGCGGTTGAACATCCTGGCGAACGGGCTGCCGACGCTCGGCGCCTGCCCGAACCGGATGGACGCGCCGACCTCGTACATCGCGCCGGAGAGCTATGACAAGGTCACCGTCGTGAAGGGGCCGCAGACGGTGCTGTACGGGCCGGGCGCGTCGGCCGGCACCGTGCTGTTCGAGCGCGTGACGCCGCGTTTCGAGCGGCCGGGCATGCGCTTCGACGGCAGCGTGGTCGGCGGCTCGTTCGGCCGCAACGACCAGAACGTCGACGTGACGGCCGGCACGCCGGACGTCTACGGCCGCGTGATCGCGAATCACGCGCACGCGCAGGACTACCAGGACGGCAACGGCAATACCGTGCCGTCGCAATGGGACAAGTGGAACGCGGACGCCGCGCTCGGCTGGACGCCCGACGACCATACGCGAGTCGAGCTGACGGCGGGCACCGGCGACGGCTACGCCCGCTACGCGGGGCGCGGAATGGACGGCGCGCATTTTCGCCGCGAAACGTTCGGCCTGTCGTTCGACAAGCGGCATCTCGGCGACGTGCTCGAGCGGATCGAGGCGCGGGTGTACTACAACGAAGCCGATCACGTGATGGACAACTACACGTTGCGTCAGCCGGATCCGACCAGCAGCATGCCGATGCGGATGGCCTCCGAGGTGCGGCGCCGCACGTTCGGCGCGCGCGCGGCGGCGACGCTCCGGTTCGGCGACGACTTCAAGCTCGTGACCGGCGTCGACGCGCAGTCGAACCGGCTCGATTCGCGCTCGGCGATGGGACGGCAGAACTACGGCGACCAGCCTTGGGACCCGCAGGCGACGATGTGGAATGCCGGCGCGTTCGGCGAGCTGACGTGGTTCGCGAGCGATGCGGCGCGCGTGATCGGCGGCGCGCGGATCGACTACGCGAGCGCGCGCGACAAGCGTGCGGCGACGAGCGGGATGATGACGAGCAAGCCGAATCCCACGTTCGACGACGACCGCGCACGCGTGCTGCCGAGCGTCTTCGTGCGCTATGAACGCGACCTCGCGTCGCTGCCGCTCACGTGGTACGCCGGTATCGGCCACGCGCAACGCTTCCCCGACTATTGGGAGCTGTTCTCCGCGACCCGCGGCCCGGCGGGCTCGATCAACGCGTTCTCGGCGGTGCGGCCGGAGAAGACCACGCAGCTCGACATCGGCGCGCAGTACAAGAGCGACCGGTTCGATGCGTGGGTGTCGGCCTACGCGGGCTACGTACAGGACTACATCCTGTTCGACTACTCGCCCGGAATGATGGGCGCGACCACGCGGGCGACCAACGTCAACGCGCAGATCATGGGCGGCGAAGCGGGCGTGTCGTGGCGGCCCGTCGCGCCGCTGCGCGTCGAGACGTCGCTCGCGTATGCATGGGGGCGCAACGCGACGAGCGGCGATCCGTTGCCGCAGATGCCGCCGCTCGACGCGCGCTTCGGGCTCGAATACACCCGTGGCGCCTGGTCGGCCGGTGGCCTGTGGCGAGTCGTTGCGGCGCAGCATCGCTATGCGTTGAACCAGGGCAACGTGGTCGGCAAGGACTTCGGTCCGAGCAGCGGGTTCGGCGTGCTGTCGCTCCATGCGCAATACAACGTCAGCAAGAAGGTGCAGATCTCGGTCGGCGTCGACAACGTGCTGAACAAGGCCTACACCGAGCATCTGAACCTCGCGGGCAACGCGGGCTTCGGTTATTCGGCGAACGCGCCGGTGATGGAGCCCGGGCGTACCGCGTGGGTGCGCGTCAGCGCGAAGCTGTAACGCGCAGCGCGTGTGCGATGCAGCATGCGCGCGCAGCGGCGCGCCCCCGCCCGAAGCGGCGGGGCGCGTCAAGCGATTAGAGAACCGTATCTAGTCGGGACCCAACGTTCGCCACTCGTGATTCACTCCCGCATTCGATGCACATGCCGGCTGCGTTCGAGGCAACGGGCAATGTGCATCGATCCGATCTTATTCGCACCAGAATCACAATAATCAGGAGAACATAGATGGTCAGATCGATGCGTTCCAGGGTGGTGGCAGCGGCAGTGGCATGCGCGATGAGCGGCGCGCAGTTCGCGGGGACGACCGCAGTGATGACGCTCGCGACGACGCACGCGGCGACCGCGGCAACCGCGGCCACGGACGACTACGCGGCGACGCGCTATCCGGTCATCCTCGTGCACGGCCTTACCGGCACCGACAAGTACGCAGGCGTGCTCGAGTACTGGTACGGCATCCAGGAGGATCTGCAGCGGCACGGCGCGACCGTCTATGTCGCGAATCTGTCCGGTTTCCAGAGCGACGACGGTCCGAACGGGCGCGGCGAGCAGCTGCTCGCTTACGTGAAGACGGTGCTCGCCGCGACCGGCGCGACCAAGGTGAACCTGATCGGTCACAGCCAGGGTGGCCTCACGTCGCGCTATGTCGCGGCGGTCGCGCCCGATCTGGTCGCATCGGTGACGACGATCGGCACGCCGCACCGCGGCTCCGAGTTCGCGGACTTCGTGCAGAGCGTGCTCGCCTACGACCCGACGGGGTTGTCGTCGTCGGTGATTGCAACCTTCTTCAACGTTTTTGGCATCCTGACGAGCAGCAGCAACAACACGAACCAGGACGCGCTCGCCGCGCTGAAAACGCTGACGACTTCGCAGGCCGCTGCATACAACCAGAACTATCCGAGCGCGGGTCTCGGCGCGCCGGGCAACTGCCAGACGGGTGCGCCGACGGAGACGGTCGGCGGCAATACGCACCTGCTGTACTCGTGGGCCGGCACCGCGATTCAGCCCACCGTGTCGATGTTCGGCGTCACCGGCGCGAAGGACGTCAGCACGATTCCGGTGATCGATCCAGCCAACGCGCTCGACCTGTCCACGCTTGCGCTGCTGGGCACCGGCACGGTGATGATCAACCGCGGCGCCGGGCAGAACGACGGCCTCGTGTCGAAGTGCAGCGCACTGTACGGGCAGGTGCTGGGCACGCGCTACAAGTGGAACCACCTCGACGAAATCAACCAGTTGCTCGGCGTGCGCGGCGCGTATGCGGAGGATCCGGTCGCGGTCATCCGCACGCATGCGAACCGGCTGAAACTCGCGGGTGTGTGACCTCCGCTCGCGCGCAACGCGACGCGCGTCGCGTTGCGTCGCGGGACGTGTCGACCACTCGGCGAACGGTCTCGCGGGGTGGTCAAACCTTCGCGGTTTGTGATTCACTCTCGGCCTCGACGCGCACGCCGGTACCGTTGTCTGCAACGGCGCGTGCGCGTCGCCGACGCGTGTTCGCAACGGCAACGCAATGGCCGGCGGCACGCCTTTGAGGACGATGAATTCGGGGGTGTACACATGACTAAATCGATGCGTTCCAGGGTGATGGCGGGTGCAGCGGCATGCGCGATGAGCGCTGCGCCGTTCGCGGGAGCGACTGCCGTGATGGCGCTCGCGACGACGCGCACGGCCGTGGCGGCAACCGCGCCATCGGACACTTACGCGGCGACGCGTTATCCGCTCGTTTTCGTGCACGGCATCAACGGCAACGAGAAAATCGGCGGCGCGATCGATCAGTGGTACGGCATACGTGGCGATCTGCAGCAGCACGGCGCGAGCGTCTATGTCGCGAATCTGTCGGCGTTCCAGAGCGACGACGGTCCGAACGGGCGCGGCGAACAGCTGCTCGCTTACGTCAAGCGGGTGCTCGCCGCGAGCGGTGCGACGCGGGTGAACCTGGTCGGTCACAGCCAGGGCGGCCTCACGTCGCGCTATGTCGCGGCGGTCGCGCCGGAACTCGTCGCATCGGTGACGACGATCGGCACGCCGCACCGCGGCTCCGAGTTCGCGGACTTCGTGCAGCGCGTGCTCGCCTACGACCCGACGGGGCTGTCGTCGGCGGTGATCGCGAAGTTCGTCAATCTGATGGCATTCCTGACGAGCACCAACTTCAACCTGAAGCAGGACGCATTGGCCGCGCTGCAGACGCTGACCACGTCGCAGGCCGCCGTCTACAACGTCAACTATCCGAGCGCGGGCCTCGGCGCGCCGGGCAGCTGCGAGACGGGCGCGTCGACCGAGACGATCGGCGGCCATACGCATCTGCTGTACTCGTGGACGGGCACCGCGATTCGGCCGGCCTTTTCGCTATCCGGCGTCATGCTCGCGAAGGATGTCAGCACGATTCCGTTGATCGATCCCGCGTACAAGGACGACTCTTCGACGCTTGCGATGCTCGCCACCGGCACGGTGATGATCAATCGCGGCTCGGGGCGCAACGACGGGCTCGTGTCGAAATGCAGCGCGCTGTACGGGCAGGTGCTGGGCACGCACTACAAGTGGAATCACGTCGACGAGATCAATCAGACGCTCGGCGTGCACGGTGCGTTTGCGGAGGACCCGGTCGCGGTCATCCGCACGCATGCGAACCGGCTGAAACTCGCGGGTGTGTGATCGATGAGTGCACAACAAACACGCGCACCGCTGCTGCGTCGGATCGCGCCATACGGTGCGGCGGGGCTGGCCGCGATCGTCGGCGTCGCGATCTGGAGCGGCACGGGATCGCAGAGCGGCGCTGATGCGTCGCGCACGCCAGCCAATGCGGTCGCGGCCGACGGCGCGAGCGCCGCAGTTCGTCAGGCCGCGCTGCCGGCGAGCGCCGCATTGCCGGCGCCACTGGTCGGCTCCAGCGCGCCGCGGTTGCCGCTCGATTCGGGCGGGCATCTCGCGAAGGTGCGCGCGGTGCGTGACTTCTTCGATTACTGCCTGACCGCGCGCAGCGAGCTCACTGCGGCCGCGCTCGACGCATTGGTCGCACGCGAGATCGCCGCGCAGCTCGATGCAACGCCCGCGCAGCCCGAGGCGCTCGACGTGTGGCGCCGCTACCGTGCGTATCTCGACGCGCTCGAGAAGCTGCCGGACGGCGGCGCGGTCGACAAGATCGATCCCGAGGCGCTGCAGCGCGCGCTCGACCAGCGCGCGTCGATCGCGCACCGGACGCTCGGCGACTGGAGCCAGCCGTTCTTCGGTGCCGAGCAATCGCAGCAGCGCTACGATCTCGCACGGCTCAGGATCGTGCAGGACCGCACGCTGACCGATGCGCAGAAAGCGGAGCGGCTCGCGGCGCTCGACCAGCAGATGCCGGCCGACGAGCGTGCCGCGCGCGCGCCGGCCGAGCGGCAGCGCGCGGCGCTCGACCAGATCGCGCAATTGCAGAAGAGCGGCGCGACGCCGGACGCGGTGCGCGCACAACTGACGCAGTCGCTCGGTGCGGACGTGGCCGCGCGCGTCGTGCAGATGCAGCAGGACGACGCGTCGTGGCAAAGCCGTTACGCGGATTATGCGGCGCAGCGCGCGCAGATCGATGCGGCCGGGTTGTCGCAGCAGGATCGCGATGCGCAGATCGCGGCGCTGCGGCAGCGGATCTTCACGAAGCCGGGCGAAGCGGTGCGCGCCGCGGCGTTCGATCGCAGCGCGGCCGGCACGCGGTAACCGCACGCGCCAACGCCACGCGCTGACGCCCGTGCGCTACGCCGCGTGCGTGAA
Organism: Burkholderia sp. B10; assembly: GCF_004368385.1. Lineage (NCBI taxonomy): Bacteria > Pseudomonadati > Pseudomonadota > Betaproteobacteria > Burkholderiales > Burkholderiaceae > Burkholderia > Burkholderia sp. B10. Next base: position 26,111 of record NZ_PQMX01000011.1, read on the forward strand.
ATGCCGCGGCAGATGCTGTTCGATCGTTGCCGCGAGCGTATCGAACGCCGGCCCGATGCGCTCGTGCGCGACGCATGCATAGCCGAGCAGCAACCCGGGCCGTGCGGTGGCCTCGCTGCTGTAGTAACTGGTGAGCGGGCGCACGATCACTCCGGCGTCGAACGCGCTTTGCGTGACCGCGTGATCGTCGCATCCTTCGGGCAGACCGAGCACCAGATGCAGGCCGGCCTCGTCGCCCATCACCGGCAGCGCGTCGCCGAAGCGCGCATGGATCGCATCGATCAGCAATTGCCGACGCTCGCCGTACAGCGTGCGCATGCGCCGCACGTGCGACGTCAGGTGACCATCCATGATGAATTCCGCGAGCACGGCCTGCTGTATCAGCTGGCCTTCGCGGTACAGCTCCGACAGCCCGGTGCGAAACGTGTCGACGAGATGCTCGGGCACGACCATGTAGCCCATCCGCAAGCCGGGGAACAGCATCTTGCCGAGGCTGCCGACGTAGATCACGCGGCCGCCGTCGTCGAGGCCCTGCAGCGACGCGAGCGGCCGGCTGCCGTAGCGGAATTCGCTGTCGTAGTCGTCCTCGATGATCCAGCAGCGATGCTGACGCGCGTATTCGAGCAGCATCCGGCGCCGCGCGAGGCTCATCACCATCCCGAGCGGATACTGGTGCGACGGCGTGACGAGCACGAGCCGCGGCGGATGCTGCATGTCGCTCGTGCGCGGATCCAGCCCTTCCTGATCGACCGCCACCGGCGCGAGCGTCAGGCCGGCCGCCTGCAGCACGCTGCGCACGCCCCAGTAGCACGGCTCCTCGACCCATGCGCGATCGCCGATGTCCGACAGCAGCCGCACCGCGAGATCAATCGACTGATGAATGCCGGTCGTGATGATGACCTGGTCGGGCGAGCATTTGACCGAACGCGCGACGCGCAGGTAGTCGGCGAGCGCGCGGCGCAGCGGCCGGTAGCCGCCGCCCGGCGCATAGGTCAGCAGCTCCGGGTTGGCTTCCTTCCACAGCCGCGCCTGGAGGCGGCTCCAGGTCCGGCTCGGGAATTCCGCCACGTCCGGCACGCCGGGCATGAACGCGCCCCACTGGCGCCGCGACACGCCCGCATGCTCGATCAATTGCCGGCCGCGCATCGACAGGTCGCGGCGCGTGTCCTGCTGCGGCGCCGCATCGGCTTCGCACGACGGCTGCGCGGCGCCCGGCACGCGGATCGCCGCGGCGTCCGGTCGCGTGTCGGCCACGTAGGTGCCGCTGCCGGTGGTCGTCAGCACGTAGCCCTCGGCGGTGAGCTGATCGTATACGTGAAGCACCGTATTGCGCGCGATCGACAGATCGGCTGCGAGCGTGCGCGAGCTCGGCAGCTTGGTGCCCGGCGCCAGTTCCCCGGTGAGGATCGCCTGCTGCATCTGCTGCAGAAGCTGCCGGTACATCGGCTCGGACGAACTGCGGTCGAGGCGGGCGGACAGCCAGTCGGCCAGGATCACGGTATCCAAAGTGGTCCCACTAGGAATATTGAAATGGTTCCCTATTGTAGAACCGTACGCGCCGTATAGTAGTTCGCATGTCAAAAACATTTGTCGCGCAGCAAGGGGACCACCACGATGAAGTCCGATGATGTGATCGTCAGCTTTCGCGGCGTGCGAAAGACCTACGACGGCGAGACGCTGGTCGTCAAATCGCTCGACCTCGACATCAAGCGCGGGGAATTCCTGACGCTGCTCGGGCCGTCCGGATCGGGCAAGACCACCTGCCTGATGATGCTGGCGGGCTTCGAGTTCCCGACGGGCGGCGAGATCCGTCTCGACGGCGAGCTGCTGAACACCGTGCCGCCGCACAAGCGCAACATCGGCATGGTGTTCCAGAACTACGCGCTGTTTCCGCACCTCACGGTCGAACAGAACGTCGCGTATCCGCTGACGGTGCGCAAGCTCGGCGCCGCCGAGCGCGCCGAGCGCGTCGCGCATGCGCTGAAGATGGTGCAGATGGAGCGCTTCGCGAAGCGCTATCCCGCGCAGCTGTCGGGCGGCCAGCAGCAGCGTATCGCGCTGGCGCGTGCGCTCGTGTTCGAGCCGAAGCTCGTGCTGATGGACGAGCCGCTCGGCGCGCTCGACAAGCAGCTGCGCGAACACATGCAGTACGAACTGAAGGCGCTGCACGAGAAGCTCGGCGTCACGTTCGTCTACGTGACGCACGACCAGGGCGAGGCGCTGACGATGTCCGATCGCGTCGCCGTGTTCGACAAGGGCATCGTGCAGCAGCTCGACACCGTCGACCGCCTGTACGAATCGCCGTGCAACGAATTCGTCGCGAACTTCATCGGCGACAGCAACCGTCTGCGCGGCACCATCGCGCGCGTCGACGGCGAATTCTGCGAGTTCCGTCTCGACGACGGCACGCAACTCGTCGGCCGCCGCATCGGCGATGCGGTCGAAGGTGCGCCGGCCGTCGCTTGCATCCGCCCCGAGCGCATGAGCCTCGCGAACGGTCAGGCAAGCAGCCCGGCCAACTGCGTGACCGGCGAGGCGCGCAGCCTCATCTATTTCGGCGATCACGTGCGCATGCGCTGCGCGCTGCCGGGCCAGGACGAATGCTTCGTGAAGGTGCCGCTCGGAACGGGCGCGCTCGACACGTTCTCGCCCGGCGCGCCGATATCGCTCGCATTTGCACCCGAGCACCTGCGCGTGTTCGCGTGACGCCGGGTTCATCCGCTTTTCCGCAGTACGACGTCAACAACAACTGCCTCACTTCCACCACGAGAGGAACCATCATGAACGGAGCAAGCACTACCGCGCGTCGCACCGCGCTCGCCCTGGCACTCGCCGTCGTCGGCGCATCGGCCACCGCGGCCGAACTCACGGTCGTCAACTTCGGCGGCGCGAACGGCGACGCTCAGAAGGCCGCGTTCAACCAGCCGTTCGAGAAGGCGTCCGGCAACAAGGTCACGGCCGTCGAGTACAACGGCGAACAGGCCAAGGTCAAGGCGATGGTCGAGGCCAAGCACGTGAGCTGGGACGTCGTCGAAGTCGAATCGGGCGACCTGAACCGCGGCTGCGACGAAGGGCTGTACGAGAAGCTCGACTGGTCGAAGATCGCGAAGAAGTCCGATCTGATTCCGGAAGCACCGCAGACCTGCGGCGTCGGCTTCTTCGTGTGGTCGACGGCGCTGTCCTACAACGCGGACAAGCTGAAGAGCGCACCGACCGGCTGGGCCGATTTCTGGAACGTGAAGAAATTCCCGGGCAAGCGCGGGATGCGCAAGGGCGCGCGCTACAACCTCGAGTTCGCGCTGATGGCCGACGGCGTCCCGACCAAGGACGTGTACAAGGTGCTCAGCACGAAGGCGGGCCAGGATCGCGCGTTCAAGAAGCTCGACGAGCTCAAGCCGTACATCCAGTGGTGGGAAGCGGGCGCGCAGCCGCCGCAGTTCCTCGTGGCCGGCGACGTCGTGATGTCGACCGCGTACAACGGCCGCATCGACGCCGCGCAGAAGGAAGGCAAGAACCTGAAGGTCGTGTGGAACGGCAGCATCTACGACCTCGACTACTGGGCGATTCCGAAGGGCACGCCGAACAAGGCGCTGGCCGAGCAGTACATCGCGTACACGCTGACGCCGAAGGCGCAGCAGGCGTATGCGCAGCACATCGCGTACGGCCCGTCGAACGTCGTGGCGATCAAGTCTCTCGATGCGAAGACGCTCGCGAACCTGCCGAACTCGCCGGCCAACGGCAAGAACGCAGTGCTGGAAGACATCGGCTTCTGGACCGACCACAGCGACGAGCTCGAGCAGCGCTTCGCCGCATGGGCGACGAAGTAACGGCCGTTCAGCTGTCCTGATGCAACCCGCCGCGCGGCGCGTCGAGCGCGCCGCGCGGCATTCCACCGGATCGAGCCCGGCCGGAGAGAACCGTTGAACACGATGACGATCGCCCCCTCTTCACCGTCGACCGCCGCGCTCAAGCGCGAGCTGAAGTCCGCCGAGGCCCGCAAGCGCACGATGGCGTTGCTGCTGATCGCGCCGCTCGCGATTTTCCTGCTGCTCGTGTTCGTCGTGCCGATCGGCACGCTGCTCACGCGCGCGGTGCAGAACCCCGAGATCGCGACCGCGCTGCCGAACACGATCGCCGCGCTGTCGGCCTGGGACCGCAAGGCGCCGCCCGCCGATGCCGCCTACGTCGCACTCGCGGCCGACATGGCGAAGGTCGCCGACAGCGAGGCGATGGGCGCACTCGCACGGCGCCTGAACACCGAAATTCCCGGCTATCGCTCGCTGGTGGCGAAGACGGCCCGCGCGATGCCGCTGAAGGGCGACAACGATGCGGCGCTCACGCCTGCGCAAACGCGTGCGAAGCTGATCGAGCTCGACTCGCGCTGGGGCGAGCTGCCTTACTGGCAGTCGATCGCGAAGAACGGCAGCCAGTTGTCGCCGTTCTACCTGCTCGCGTCGCTCGACCACAAGCAGGACGGTTTCGGCAACATCGTGCAGGCCGACCCCGATCAGTCGATCTACCTCGCGATCTTCGGCCGCACGTTCGTGATCGGCGTCGCGGTCACGCTGTTCGCGCTGCTGCTCGGCTATCCGCTCGCCTACTGGATCTCGACGCTGTCCGAGCGTCGCGCGAACCTCGTGATGATCCTCGTGCTGATTCCGTTCTGGACCTCGGTGCTGGTGCGCGTCGCCGCGTGGATCGTGCTGCTGCAGAGCGAAGGGCTCATCAACAGCGCGCTGATCGGCAGCGGGCTGATCTCGCATCCGTTGAGCCTGCTGTTCAACCGCGTCGGCGTGTACATCTCGATGACGCACATCCTGCTGCCGTTCATGATCCTGCCGCTGTACAGCGTGATGAAGTCGATTCCGCCGACTTACCAGCGCGCGGCCGTGTCGCTCGGCAGCCATCCGTTCGCCGCGTTCTGGCGCGTGTACGTGCCGCAGACCTACCCGGGCATCGGCGCCGGCGCGCTGCTGGTGTTCATTCTCGCGATCGGCTACTACATCACGCCGGCGCTGCTCGGCGGGCCGAACGACCAGATGGTCAGCTACTACGTCGCGTACTTCACCAACGTGACGATCAACTGGGGCATGGCGTGTGCGCTCGGCGGGCTGCTGCTCGCGGCGACGCTGGTGCTGTATGCGGTATACGGGCGCTTCACGCGCACCAACGTGAGCCTCGGCTGAGCCGGGCACAGGGAAACGGGAAGGGAGTCCGACCATGAAACTCGCCAGGCCGCTGTTCGCGCCGCACATGTCGTTCGTCGAACGCGCGTGGTACGTCGCGCTGCGCGTACTCGTCGTGCTGACGCTGCTGTATTTGATCCTGCCGGTGCTCGCGATCGTGCCGCTGTCGTTTTCGTCGAGCACGTTCCTCGTCTATCCGATTCCGGGCTTCTCGATGCGCTGGTACGAGAACCTGCTCGCGTCGGACGAGTGGCGCATGGCCGCGAAGAACAGCTTCATCGTCGCGCCGGCGGCCACCATCGTCGCGACCGTGCTCGGCACGCTCGCCGCGATCGGCCTCACGAAGGCCGACTTCCGCGGCAAGGCGCTGCTGATGGCGATCCTGCTGTCGCCGATGATCGTGCCGGTGGTGGTGGTCGGCGTCGGCATGTACCTGTTCTTCGCGCCGCTCGGGCTCGCGAACACCTACACGGGGCTGATCGCCGCACACGCGGCGCTCGGCGTGCCGTTCGTCGTGACGACGGTGGCCGCGACGCTGCAGGGCTTCAACTACAACCTGGTGCGCGCGAGCCTGTCGCTCGGCGCGAATCCGGTCACGACGTTTTTCCGCGTGACGCTGCCGGTGATCGCGCCGGGCGTGATGTCGGGCGCGCTGTTCGCGTTCGCGACGTCGTTCGACGAAGTCGTGGTCACGCTGTTCCTCGCCGGCGCCGATCAGACGACGCTGCCGCGCCAGATGTTCACCGGCATCCGCGAGAACATCAGCCCGACGATCGCGGCGCTCGCGACGATCCTGATCATCTTCTCGACGAGCCTGCTGCTCGCGCTCGAATGGCTGCGCGGCCGCAATGCGCGGCGCGCGGTGTCCTGACGGCGAGCGCTTCGCCGGCCGGCGCGCCGCCATCGGCGCGCGCCGGCCTTCACGCGACGCTCAGAAGCCGCCCGACTGGATCAGCTTGTTGAGGTTCGTGACGTTCAGGCTGCCGAAGCCGGTCGGGTAATCCCAGCCGGTGCCTGCCGTGTAGCCATACCCCTGATAGCCGTTGTTGCCCGACACCACGTCGTAGCGCACCAGCGACGGATTCGACGGAATGCGCGCATAGAACCTGGCGGCCGGGAAGCCGAGCCCGGTGCCGTTTGCCGCGAGCAGCCGCGCCCAGAAGCCGGTGAAGATCGGCGCGGCGAGGCTGGTGCCGCCGATCTGCTGCAACTGGCCGTAGTTGTAGATGTACGCGCCGGTGCTCTGCGCGGCGTCGAACGACACGTCCGGCAAGCGGCGGTTGCTGCCCGACTGCCACGCCGGCGCCGGCAGGATCGTGCTGACGCCGCCGCCCGTCGCCCACAGCTTGCCGTTGCCGTCGAGGCCTTCGTTCCACACCGTCTCGTTCGAGAACGCACCGGCCGACGTCGTGTACAGCGTCGTGCCGCCGATCGCGAGCACGTGCGGCGACGCGGCCGGCCACGACACCGTGTAGTTCGAGCCGTCCGGATAGCCGCGGTTGTTGCATTCGTACACGCCTTCGTCGCCCGACGACACCGAGAACGTCTGGCCCTGCGCCGCGGCGGTCGTGAAGATCTGCTCCTCGGCGTCGAGCGTGCCGTCCGCGTTCGCGTCGGTCTCGCACCAGCCGAGCGACACGTTGATCACCTTCGCCGTGTTGTCCGACACCACGCGGTTGAACGCCTGCGTGAGCCCGGTGTTGCCGGCCGCGTTCAGGTCGGCCATGTAGAACACCAGCTTGCCGACCTGGCCGCCCGCCGAGCCGACGATCGACTGGCTGTCGAGATCCCATTCGCCCTGGCCGTCCTGGTCGTCGCTGTAGCTGCCCGACGTGCCGGTGCCGTTGGTCTTCACGGCCTGGGTCGTGACCGTGCCGTAGCCGTTGCTCGACGTGAACTGCTTCAGGTCCCGCAGCGTTTGCGACACGCCGCCGATCGTCACGATCCCCACCGTCACGCCGGCCGCCGTCGGCACGCCGGTCGCGTTGTAGAGGCCGGGGAATTCCTTCGGATAGTGGCCGGTAGCCGTGCCGGCCGCGAGCGTCTGCGGCTTCGCGACGTTGCCGATGCGCAGCATCGGGCGCGCGCGTGCGACGTTCTGCAAGCCGAGCACCGAGCCGACGACGTCGCCGAGCGCGCGCGGCACCTGCGCCGTCGACGCGTTCGCGAACCCGGCGCGGCCCGCGTACTGGAAGTGCACGAGCGACGTGTTGAACGCGGTCTTCACGGTGCCCGCCGTGCCGTGCGCCGACACCAGCAGCCGGTTCGGCGCGACCTCGATGTTCACGAACCCGCTCTTGCGCAGATAGTCGACGACCGACTTCACCTGCGCTTCGGTCGGCGCGTAGTCCGCGAGGAACTGCTCGTGCGTCAGGTACTGGCCGTAATGCGCGTTGCCGGGCCGGTTCACGTCGCGGGCGAGCTGCTTGAGCTGCGCCGCGTTGCGCAGCTTCAGGCTGACGACGATGTCGGCCGTCTCGCCGGCCGCGAGTTCGAGCGACGGCGCCGTGCTGCGCGCCATCAGCTGCGGGCCGGTCAGAAAGGCCTTCGTGTGGGTATCGACCCAGTCCGTGCTCGCATGCGCCGCACCGGCGGCGAACACGAGCGGCCACGCGCACGCGAGGCGGCGGGGCGACGGGAGGGATAGGGCGAACCGCGCGTTCCTTTTCATCGGGAATCCTTTTTCGGGAGAGACGACGTTGCTGGAAGCCGCAACCCTTGTGGGGCTGCGAGCGGTGACGAGCGTAGGGTGTCGGGGTCGTTCAGGTAGCTGGCAGTTTCCATAGCTGTCAGTTCTGACACCGACGTGCCGCGCGCGGGCACTGCGTTGGGTGCGCGCGCAACGGCATGCGCGGACGGACGGAACCGGTTTGCGGCGCGCCGGTGCGACCGTCCGCGCCGTTCGAGCGCATGACGCGTTCGTTGCGGTATCGGAATGTGCGCAATTGCGCGGCGCTGCCGTGCGCGCACGCGTCGTTCGCCTCCGCGCCGGAATGCGGCGCGCGTCGCACTATGTGGGCGCGCGACGGCGCGGGGCCGGGACGCGTGCAGCGCGAGCCGCGACGGCGGGAATTCTCGACCCGTTCGGACGTGCCGGTTTCCCGAACTGTGGAACGTCGCATCGCCGAGCCTTGCAGCGTCCTTTCGGTTCGCGAAGCGCGCGAGCCGATTAGAGGAATTGCTCGAACGCATCCGGATGCCGGGTTCGGCCGAGCGTCCGATGTCCACGGCGCGCCGGTGCGGCGGCGTTTGCGCGCATTCGGTCTACCCGGCTTGCGCGTGCCCCGCGCGACATCCGATCGCAACCAATGTTTGACGCGCGCCGTCCCCGAGCTATTCTCCAATCCATAACCACGAAGTTATTGATTCCAGCATGCAAAGCCCGCACGACCTGCTGTTCAGAACACTTGCCGATCCGACGCGCCGCGCGCTGTTCGAGCGACTGTGTGCGGAAGGCGAGCTGACGGTCGCCGCGCTGACGGCCCGCGCCGGCGTGTCGCAGCCGGCCGTGTCGAAGCATCTGGGTGTACTGAAGCAGGCCGGGCTCGTGAGCGACCGTCACGCGGGCCGGCAGACGCACTACAGCGCGCAGCCGCAGGCGCTGACTCCGTTGCTCGACTGGGCCGGCCAGATGACCGCCTTCTGGCAGAACCGGTTCGATGCGCTCGAAGATCTGCTCAGGAGAATGGACCAATGAACCCCAACCCCGCCGCAACCCGTACCGTCGTCGTCGAACGGGAGCTGTCGCATCCGCCCGAGAAGATCTGGCGTGCGCTCACGCAACCGCATCTGCTCGACGCGTGGCTGATGCAGAGCGATTTCGAACCGGTGGCGGGCCGCGCGTTCAGTTTTCGCGCCGACTGGGGTTCGGTCGACTGCACCGTGCTGACGATCGAGCCGCACCGCGCGCTGTCGTACACGTGGGCCGCTCATGGCCTCGAAAGCGTCGTCACATGGACGCTCACGCCCACGCCGCACGGCACGCTGCTGCGAATGGAGCAAAGCGGCTTCCGCACCGACCAGGAGCAGGCGTACCGTGGCGCGCAGCACGGCTGGCCGCAGTTCTTCGCGTCGCTCGAACAGCTGCTCGCGCGCCCGGACGAGGGCGGGGAGGCCGACGCATGAGCGCCGCCGGGCACGACCTGACGCCGTCCGCGCGCATCGACGCGCTGATCGCCGGAATCGCCGACTGGCGCCGCGACGTCTTTGCCGAGCTGCGCGCGACGATCCTCGCGGCCGACGCCGGCATCGTCGAGGAATGGAAGTGGATGGGCAGCCCCGTCTGGTCGTGCGACGGGATGATCGCGGTCGCGAACGCGCACAAGGGCAAGGTCAAGCTCACGTTCATGCACGGCGCGCAGCTGGCCGATCCCGATGGGCTGTTCAACGCGGGCCTCGACGGCAACGCGCGCCGCGCGATCGACTTCATGGAAGGCGACAAGCTCGACCGGCGCGCGCTGCAGCGCCTGATTCGCGCGGCGATCGACTACAACCGCGCGCATCTGAAGAAGAACGCACGCGCCGCTGCGGGTGCGAAGGCGCGCGGCGGCAAGCAAGCCTAGCGCCGCCGGCCGCTGCGTCGCGCGCCTTTGTACAGACGAAAAAAACCCGACACGAGGTCGGGTATCCAAATCGGCCGCAACCGCCGCGAGGCGGCTGCGGCACCTGCAAAAGCAGGGCGCTTACGCTGCGAGCAGCGAGCGCAGCACGAACGGCAGGATCCCGCCGTGCTTGTAGTAGTCGACTTCGATCGGCGTATCGATGCGCAGCAGCACCGGTACGCGGGTCGTTTCGCCGTTCTTGCGGTGGATCACCAGCGTGACGTCCTGCTGCGGCTTGAAGTCGTCGCCGAGGCCTTCGATGTCGTAGGTCTCTTCGCCGGTGATGCCGAGCGACTGCACGCTGTCCGCGCCCTTGAACTGCAGCGGCAGCACGCCCATGCCGACCAGGTTCGAGCGGTGGATGCGCTCGAAGCTGCGGGCGATCACGGCCTTCACGCCGAGCAGCTGGGTGCCCTTCGCGGCCCAGTCGCGCGACGAGCCCGTGCCGTACTCTTCGCCCGCGAACACGACGGTCGGCGTGCCGGCGCCGACGTACTTCATCGCCGCATCGTAGATCGACAGCTGTTCGCCGCTCGGCTGGTGGATCGTCAGACCGCCTTCGACGCGCGTGCCGTCGGCCTTCGCCGGGATCATCAGGTTCTTGATGCGGACGTTCGCGAACGTGCCGCGCATCATCACGTCATGGTTGCCGCGGCGCGAGCCGTAGCTGTTGAAGTCGGCCTTCTGCACGCCGTTCTCCTTCAGCCACTTGCCTGCCGGCGAGTCTTCCTTGATCGAGCCTGCCGGGCTGATGTGGTCGGTCGTCACCGAATCGCCGAAGATGCCCAGTGCGCGCGCGCCCTGGACGGTCGGGATCGACGCGGCCGGCTCCATCGAGAAGTCGTGGCCGAAGAACGGCGGCTCGGCGATGTAGGTCGACTTCGGCCAGTCGTAGACCTGGCCCGTTTCGCCCTCGATCTTGCTCCACAGGTCGCCCTTCTTCGTGAGCTTCGAGTAGTTGTCCTCGAACTTCTTCGGGTCCAGCGCGAACTTCAGCAGCGCGTGGATTTCGTCGCTGGTCGGCCAGATGTCGCCGAGGTAGATGTCGTAGCCGTCCTTGCCCTTGCCGACCGGCTCCGTCATCAGGTCGCGCGTGATGTTGCCGGCGATCGCGTAGGCGACGACGAGCGGCGGCGACGCGAGGAAGTTCGCGCGGATGTTCGGGTGGATGCGCGCCTCGAAGTTACGGTTGCCCGACAGCACGGCCGCCGCGACGATGTCGTTCTTCGTGATCGCTTCGTTCAGCTCCGGCGTCAGGTCGCCCGCGTTGCCGATGCAGGTCGTGCAGCCGTACGCGGCGACTTCGAAGCCGAGCTTCGCGAGGTACGGCAGCAGGCCCGTCTTCGTCAGGTATTCGGTGACGATGCGCGATCCCGGCGCGAGCGACGTCTTGATGTGCGGCGCGACCGTCAGGCCGGCTTCCACGGCCTTCTTCGCGAGCAGGCCGGCGGCCAGCAGCACGCTCGGGTTCGACGTGTTCGTGCACGACGTGATCGCGGCGATCAGCACGTCGCCGTTCTTCACGTCGACGCCGTTGCTCGTCGTGTACTGCGCGTTCAGGTCCTCGGCCTTCTTCGCGAAGCCGTTTTCGGCGACCGGCTTCGAGAACAGCTCGGTGAACGTCGACTTCACGTTGCCGATTTCGATGCGGTCCTGCGGGCGCTTCGGGCCGGCCAGCGACGGCGCGACCGTCGCGAGGTCGAGCGTGACCGTCTTCGTGTAGTCGATGTCGCCTGCCTTCGGGATGCCGAACAGCTTCTGCGCCTTGAAGTAGTTCTCGAACGCGGCGATTTCGGCCTTCGTGCGGCCCGTGCCTTCGAAGTACTCGATCGTCTTTTCGTCGACCGGGAAGAAGCCCATCGTCGCGCCGTATTCCGGCGCCATGTTGCCGATCGTCGCGCGGTCCGGCAACGACAGCGACTTCGTGCCTTCGCCGAAGAACTCGACGAACTTGCCGACGACCTTCTCCTTGCGCAGCATTTCGGTGATCGTCAGCACCAGGTCGGTGGCCGTCACGCCTTCGCGCAGCTTGCCCTTCAGCTCGACGCCGACGACGTCCGGCGTCAGGAAGTACACCGGCTGGCCGAGCATGCCGGCTTCCGCTTCGATGCCGCCCACGCCCCAGCCGACCACGCCGATGCCGTTGATCATCGTCGTGTGGCTGTCGGTGCCGACGAGGGTGTCCGGGTAGTACACGGTGTCGCCGCCGTCGGCCTTCTTGTGCACGCCGCGCGCGAGGTATTCCAGGTTCACCTGGTGGACGATGCCGACGCCCGGCGGCACGACCTTGAACGTGTCGAACGCCTGCATGCCCCACTTCATGAACTGGTAGCGCTCGTTGTTGCGCTGGAATTCCAGCTTCATGTTCAGGTCGAGCGCGTCCTTCTGACGGAAGTAGTCGATCTGCACCGAGTGGTCGACGACGAGATCGACCGGCACCAGCGGCTCGATCTTCTTCGGATCCTTGCCCGAACGCTGCGCGACACCGCGCATGGCCGCGATATCGGCGAGCAGCGGCACGCCGGTGAAGTCCTGCAGCACGACGCGCGACACCACGAACGGAATCTCGTCGACCCGCTTCGCGGTCGGCTGCCAGTTCGCGAGCTGCTCGATGTGTTCTTCGGTGATCTTCTTGCCGTCGTAGTTGCGCAGCACGGACTCGAGCACGATGCGGATCGACACCGGCAGGCGTTCGATCTTCGTCTTCAGTTCCTTGCCGAGCTGCGGCAGCGAGTAGAACTTGCCTTTGCCGGAACCGCTGTCGAATTCCTTGAGGGTCTTGTGGAGATTGTGGGCCATGGTGATTTTCCTGGGTTTAAGGCTAGGAAACAAAGAGTCCTGTATCTGACGGCTAGATCATATACAGATCGACGTACTCATTGACCGGCATCGCATCGAGCTTTGCCTGGTCCAGCGACACGTCGAGAATCGCTTGTTGCTGCTTTGCCGGGAAACGGCGGGCAAGGTTGGTCCGGAATTTCTCGATCAGCAGCGGGATGCCGTCGGCACGGCGTCGCTGATGGCCGATCGGATATTCGACCGTCACCTCGGCAAGCGTCGACCTGTCCGCGAATTCGATCGTCAGCGCGTTCGCGATCGAGCGCTTGGCCGGGTCGTGGTAGTCCTTCGTGAACTGCGGATCCTCGACGCACACGGTCTTCGCGCGCAGCGCGTCGATGCGCGGATCGGCGGCGGTCGCGTCTTCGTAGTCGGCCGCGCTCAGCCGGCCGAACAGCAGCGGCACGGCCACCATGTACTGGATGCAGTGGTCGCGGTCGGCCGGATTGGCGAGGGGCCCCTGCTTGTCGATGATGCGGATCGCGGCCGCGTGCGTGCGGATCGTGATGCGGCTGATCTCGTCGGTCGTGCGGCCGGCCGCGGCGAGCCGCGCGTGCAGCTGCAGCGCGGCCTCGACGGCCGTCTGCGCATGGAATTCGGCGGGGAACGCGATCTTGAACAGCACGTTCTCCATCACGTAGGTGCCGTACGGGCGCTGGAAGCGGAACGGCTGCCCGCGGAACAGCACGTCGTAGAAGCCCCAGGTCTTCGCGGTCAGCGCGGACGGGTAGCCCATCTCGCCGGTCTTCGCGATCAGCGCGAGGCGCACCGCGCGCGACGTCGCGTCGCCGGCCGCCCACGACTTGCGCGAGCCGGTGTTCGGCGCATGGCGGTAGGTGCGCAACGCGTGGCCGTCGACGAACGCGTTCGACACCGCATTGAGCAGCTCGTCGCGCGTGAGCCCGAGCAGGCGGCCGACCACGGCGGTCGACGCGACCTTGACCAGCAGCACGTGGTCGAGCCCGACGGCGTTGAAGGAATTCTCGAGTGCGAGGCAGCCCTGGATCTCGTGGGCCTGAATCATCGCGACGAGCACGTCGCGCATCGCGAGCGGCTTCCTGCCGGCCGCGACGGCCGTGCGGGACAGCCAGTCGGCCGTCGCCAGGATCCCGCCGAGGTTGTCGGACGGATGACCCCATTCGGCGGCGAGCCAGGTGTCGTTGAAGTCCAGCCAGCGGATCATCGCGCCGATGTCGAACGCGGCCTGTACGGGATCGAGCTGGAAGGACGTGCCGGGCACCTTCGCGCCGTTCGGCACGATCGTGCCCGGCACGACGGGGCCGAGCAGCTTGGTGCAGGCAGGGTAGGAGAGCGCCTCGAGTCCGCATCCGAGCGTGTCGATCAGGCAATGACGCGCCGTCTCCAGCGCGAGCGCGCTGTCGATGCCGGTGTCGAGCACGTAGTCGACGATGTCGACGAGTACCGAATCCGGCGCAGGGCGGACGTTGGAGACCGGGGCGGACATCGAGGGCCTGGGCGCGCTTAGTTCGTCGCCGGCTTCAGCTCGTTGGACTGCGTCGGTGCGGCGCCGCCTTGCGCCATTTCCGGCGTCACGCATTCGTCGGCGAGACGCTCGCCGCCGTTCGCGTCGCTGAACAGCATCGCCTTGGTCGGGATCACGACCAGCTTGAAGCCGGCGGCCGGATCGTAGAACGTGTCGGCGCCGGTCGTCGTGGCCTGACGCGGCAGCTTGTAGTTCTTCTTCGCCCAGTGGACCGTGACCAGCTGGTCGCGCTTCATGTCGCCGGCGAGGTCGAACGACAGGCCGTCCTTGCACGCCCACTTCACTGCGCCGTCCGGTACCGGATCGACCTTCGCCGCGGCACGCGCGAGGGACTTCTTGCTGCGCGGAATCAGGCGCTTGGCCGGTGCCGGGCGCTTGGCCGTCTTCTTCGCAGTCGTGGCCGTACCCTGGGCGAACGCGCTCGGCGCCGACACCAGCAGCGTGGCGGACAACGCGCCGATGGCGGTAGCGATCAGGAGTTTCTTCATGGAGTCAGAACCTTTCGATTATCAGTTGACAAGGGCCGGCTGCTGACGCCGCCGGCCGGTTTGAAACTGCACGCGCCCCCGGAAGCGCGCAGCGGCCGCTATTTTGACCTATTTGGCTGCGCATATTTCAGGTTTTCGGGCTCGGTTACGTTTTTTGTCGTTTCGCAAACCTGTGTCGCGTTCGCGCGCCGGAGATTCGATGAAATCCGCATGTCGGCGGCTCGGCCGGCTTAACCGGCGCCTGCGCCGGCCGGCCCGAACAGCGGCGCGGCTTCGCGCGGCACGGCCTGGCCAGTCGCCTTCGCGCGGCGCAGCACCGACCAGTAATAGCGGTAGCTCGCGCGGTCGTGCAGCGTGTCGCCGTGGCGCGTCGGGCCCCAGTCGGCGGCCTGCGCGGCCAGCAGGATCTCGGCGGCCAGCGCGACCTCGTCGGTGCGCGGCGCGAATGCGTCGACGATCGGACGGATCTGCGCCGGATGGATGCTCCACATCCGCGTGAAGGCGAATTCGTCGCGCGCGCGGCGCGCATCGCCGGCCACGACGCTCATGTCGCGCACGTCGGTCGTGACGTTGTGCGACGGCGTCTTGCCGTGCGCGTGGCAGGCCGCGGCGATCTCCAGCTTCGCGCGGCGCACGACCGGGTGATCGAACTGGCCCGGCGAGCGCATCGCCGCATCGGGAATCGCGCCGTGATGGGCGGACACGAAATCCATCAGCCCGAAGCTCAGCGTGCCGACCAGCGGCAGCGCGGCGAGCGTCGCGGCCTGCGCGAGCGCGCCGTGCGTCTCGACCAGCACGTCGACCGGAATCGGCTGCGCGAGCCCGAGCTCGCAGCGCGTGCCTTCGATGAACGCGATCATCTCGGCCGCATCGGCGGCGCCGGCGACCTTCGGCAGCGTGACGTAGGCGGGCGCGCGCGCGGCGCGCAGCACGATGCGCACGTCGTCGCGCCAGTGCGGATGGGAAAAGTCGTGAATGCGGACGCCGACGCGTCCGAAGCGGTTCTCGGCGCTGCCGAGGAATTCGGCGACGAGCTGTGCGTGGGCGGCTTCCTGGCCGACGGCCGCGCCGTCCTCGCAGTCGAGCGTGATGTCGAACACCGGGCCGAGTTCGGCCTGGAGCGCGAGCGATTTGCGCATCAGCTTCTCGCTGCCCGCGTAGTGATCGCAGCAGGGCAGGATCGCGGGCGGCGACGCCCCGTCGTACAGCACTTGTGCAGGAGTGAGCGCGGACATCTCTTCTACGCCAGGGAAGCGGATCATCGGGGAGAAATCGGATCCGGCCACGTTCTGGGCCGGCACGCGCTGCGCGCCGGCGGCAAAACGTGCCCGGATCGGATCGGGCGGCGCGGCTGGCTGCGCGCCGGCCGCCCGTGCCGTGGCCGGGCCGCCCGCGGGCGGCCCGGCCACGCAGCCTGCTTAGTTCTTCAGCAGGTGTGCGACGCCGTCGCGCTCTTCCAGCAGCTCGGCGAGCGTGCCGTCCATCTTCTCGCGCGAGAACGCATCGATCTCGAGGCCTTCGACGCGCTTGTATTCGCCGTTTTCGCAGGTGACCGGCACGCCGTAGATGATGTCTTCGGGGATGCCGTACGAGCCGTCCGACGGGATGCCCATCGTGACCCACTTGCCGTTCGTGCCGAGCACCCAGTCACGCACGTGGTCGATCGCCGCATTGGCTGCCGACGCTGCCGACGACAGGCCGCGCGCTTCGATGATCGCCGCGCCGCGCTTGCCGACGGTCGGGATGAACGTTTCGCGGTTCCACACGTCGTCGTTGACGAGCTTCAGCATCGACTCGCCTTCGGCGGTCGCGAAGCGGAAGTCGGGGTACATCGTCGGCGAGTGGTTGCCCCACACGGCGAGCTTCTCGATCGATGCGACCGGCTTGCCCGTCTTCGCTGCGAGTTGCGACAGCGCGCGGTTGTGGTCGAGGCGCAGCATGGCCGTGAAGTTCTTCTTCGGCAGATCCGGCGCCGACTTCATCGCGATGTAGGCGTTCGTGTTAGCCGGGTTGCCGACCACCAGCACCTTGACGTCGCGGCTCGCGACTTCGTTCAGCGCGGCGCCCTGGACCGTGAAGATCTCGGCGTTGGCCGACAGCAGGTCCTTGCGCTCCATGCCCTTCGAGCGCGGACGTGCGCCGACGAGCAGTGCGACGTCTGCATCCTTGAATGCAACCTTCGGATCGTCGGTGATCACGACGCCCGCGAGCAGCGGGAACGCGCAATCTTCGAGTTCCATCACGACGCCTTTGACGGCGGCTTGGGCTTGCGGGAGGTCGAGCAGTTGCAGGATGACCGGCTGGTCCTTGCCGAGCAGGTCGCCGTTCGCGATGCGGAACAGCAGGGAGTAAGCGATTTGACCTGCGGCGCCGGTGACGGCAACGCGCTTTGCGGGCTTAGCCATTGAAAATCTCCAGGACGGGATGAAGCGATGGACGCTAGGCAAAACGCCATTCTATGCGCGTTACGCGTAGCGTTGCAGTGAAGCAAGGCGGAGGACTCGCGAAAGGCAGACGCGGTGAACCTGGAGACGGCCGTGGCACGTAGCCGGGGACGCGTTTTGCACCCGCGAACCCTTGCTCGACCGGGAGTGTAGGAGCGGGCGTGGCCAAAGTCAAACGGTATCATATGTCTTATATAAGACAGATGTTTTGCTGAATTTGAGTGGACGGAAAAGCGCGGTTTGTGATGAAATGCGCGCCATGACATCGAACCAGGCGAACAACGCGAATCCGACCGGCGCAGGCAGCCCAGGGCAGCCGGGCGCGGGCGATTCCGTGCCGGCGCCTGCCGCGCCGTCGCCGACTTTCAGTCCGTTATATCAGCAGATCAAGTCGTTGATCACGCAGAGTCTGGAATCGGGCGAATGGAAGCCGGGCGAGATCATCCCGAGCGAGGTGGAGCTCGCGGCCCGTTACAAGGTCAGCCAGGGCACCGTGCGCAAGGCGATCGACGAACTGGCCGCCGAGAATCTCGTCGTCAGGCGGCAGGGCAAGGGTACGTTTGTTGCAACGCACAACGAAGACCGCGCGCAGTTCCGCTTTCTGCGGCTGCTCGCCGACGACGGCGCCGAGCATCCGCACGTGAGTCGCGTGCTCGAATGCCGGCGCTTGCGGGCGCCGGCCGAGATCGCGCGGCAGCTCGACCTGAAGCCGGCCGACCCGGTGGTGCAGGTGCGCCGGCTGCTGGCGTTCGAGGGCGACGCGACGGTGCTCGACGAGATCTGGCTGCCCGGCGCGATGTTCCGCGGGCTGTCGTTCGAGCGTTTGAGCGAATACAAGGGGCCGCTCTACGCGATGTTCGAGACGGAGTTCGGCACGCGCATGATTCGCGCGACGGAAAAGATCCGGGCGGTGGCGGCGGAGCCGGCGGTTGCCGATCTGCTGCGCGTGCCGGCGGGTTTTCCGTTGCTGTCGGTGGAGCGGGTGTCCTATACGTACGGCGATCGGCCGGTGGAAGTGCGGCGCGGCTGGTATGTCACAACCGGGTATTACTATCACAATGACTTGAGCTGACGACGTATCGGCCAAGCTGCGGGCGCGCGTTCTCCCCACGTTCGCGTAGCACGTATCGGGCCGCCTTTTGTTCGCGTTTGCGTAACGATCCAGAGCAGACTTTCGCTGCAGCGCGATATAAAAAGGCGCTAAAATCGCGGATTAGTGTGACAACATAGTAGGGGTCTAGCATGACTGACGCAGTAAGAAAGCCGAGGCCGGAATACCGGAACATCGGATTCGGCGACATCACGATGAAATATCGCATGCCTGCGGCAGCGATATTGTCGATTCTCCATCGAATCAGCGGCGCGCTGCTGTTCCTGTTCCTGCCGTTCCTGCTGTTCCTCTTCGATCAGAGCCTCACGTCGGAGCTCAGCTTCGAAGTCTTCAAGTCTTTCCTCTCCAACATCGTCGTCAAGCTGATCGTCCTCGCGTTGTCCTGGGCGTTCCTCCACCATTTCTGCGCCGGCATTCGCCACCTGTTGATGGACGTCAACCATGACGCCGTCTCGAAGGAAGGCGGCAAGCGTACGGCCGTGGTCGTGTTTGTCGTCTCGATCGCGCTGACGATCGCCATGGCACTCAAACTGTTCGGAGCATTCTAAGAAAATGGCAGCCAACAACCGAATCGGCTCGAAGCGCCTCGTCGTCGGCGCTCACTACGGCCTGCGCGACTGGCTCGCGCAGCGCGTCACCGCCACGATCATGGCGGTCTACACGGTCATTCTGCTCGTCCTGTTTTTCGGCGCGCATGACTTCTCGTACGAAGGCTGGGCATCGATCTTCTCCGCGCAATGGATGAAGCTCGCGACCTTCGTGACGCTGCTTTCCCTCTTCTACCACGCATGGGTCGGCGTGCGCGACATCTGGATGGACTACGTGAAGCCCGTCGGTGTGCGCCTGCTGCTGCAATCGCTGACCATCGTCTGGCTGCTCGCATGTGCGGGCTACGCCGCGCAGATTCTCTGGAGAGTGTAAAGAATGGCTGCAATCAAAACTTCCCTGCCGCGCCGCAAGTTCGACGTGGTGATCGTCGGCGCGGGCGGCTCGGGCTTGCGCGCAGCGCTGCAACTGTCGCGTGCGGGCCTGTCGGTCGGCGTGCTGTCGAAGGTGTTCCCGACCCGTTCGCACACGGTCGCGGCACAAGGCGGCATCGGCGCGTCGCTCGGCAACATGAGCGAAGACAACTGGCACTTCCATTTCTACGACACGATCAAGGGTTCCGACTGGCTCGGCGACCAGGACGCGATCGAGTTCATGTGCCGTGAAGCGCCGAACGTCGTGTACGAGCTCGAGCACTTCGGCATGCCGTTCGACCGCAACGCGGACGGCACGATCTACCAGCGCCCGTTCGGCGGCCACACCGCGAACTACGGCGAGAAGCCGGTGCAGCGCGCTTGCGCGGCCGCCGACCGTACCGGTCACGCGCTGCTGCACACACTGTACCAGCAGAACGTCGAGGCGAAGACGCAGTTCTTCGTCGAATGGATGGCGCTCGACCTGATCCGCGACGCGGACGGCGACGTGCTCGGCGTGACGGCCCTCGAGATGGAGACGGGCGACGTCTACATCATGGAAGGCAAGACGACGCTGTTCGCGACGGGCGGCGCTGGCCGGATCTTCGCGGCATCGACGAACGCGTTCATCAACACGGGCGACGGGCTGGGCATGGCCGCTCGCTCGGGCATCGCGCTGCAGGACATGGAGTTCTGGCAGTTCCACCCGACCGGCGTGGCCGGCGCGGGCGTGCTGATCACGGAAGGCGTGCGCGGCGAAGGCGGCATTCTGCGCAACTCGAACGGCGAGCGCTTCATGGAGCGCTATGCGCCGACGCTGAAGGATCTGGCGCCGCGTGACTTCGTGTCGCGCTCGATGGACCAGGAAATCAAGGAAGGCCGCGGCGTCGGTCCGAACAAGGACCACGTGCTGCTGGATCTGTCGCACATCGGCGCGGAGACGATCATGAAGCGTCTGCCGTCGATCCGCGAGATCGCGCTGCGGTTCGCGAACGTCGACTGCATCAAGGAACCGATCCCGGTCGTGCCGACGATCCACTACCAGATGGGCGGCATTCCGACCAACATCCACGGTCAGGTCGTGGGCACGTCGCGCGATCACAAGGAGCCGGTCAACGGCTTCTACGCGGTCGGCGAATGCTCGTGCGTGTCGGTGCACGGCGCGAACCGCCTGGGCACGAACTCGCTGCTCGACCTGGTGGTGTTCGGCCGCGCGGCCGGCAACCACATCGTCCAGCACGTGAAGAACCAGCGCGACCACAAGCCGCTGCCGGCCGACGCGGGCGAATACTCGCTGGCACGTCTGGCGAAGCTCGAGAAGTCGACGTCGGGCGAATACACCCAAGACGTCGCGAACGACATCCGCTCGACGATGCAGAAGCATGCGGGCGTGTTCCGTACCTCGGCGCTGCTGAAGGAAGGCGTGGACCAGATGGCCGGCCTGAAGGAGCGGGTGGAAAACATCCACCTGAAGGACAAGTCGAAGGTGTTCAACACCGCGCGCATCGAAGCGCTCGAGCTGGAGAACCTGATCGAAGTGGCCCGTGCGACGATGGTGTCGGCCGAAGCGCGCAAGGAAAGCCGCGGCGCACACGCGCACAGCGACTACGAGCACCGCGACGACGACAACTGGCTGCGCCACACGCTGTGGTACAGCGAAGGCGATCGCCTCGACTACAAGCCGGTTCAAATGAAGCCGCTGACGGTCGACTCCGTGCCGCCGAAGCCGCGCACGTTCTAAGCCGAGTCAAAGGAATCCGAAATGGCAAAACGCATTTTTGAACTCTATCGCTACGATCCGGACAAGGACGCGGCGCCGCGCATGCAGACGTACGAGCTCGAGATCCAGCATGAGCGCATGCTGCTCGACGCGCTGGTGAAGCTGAAGGCCGTGGACGAGACGCTGTCGTTCCGCCGCTCGTGCCGCGAAGGCGTGTGCGGCTCGGACGCGATGAACATCAACGGCAAGAACGGTCTCGCGTGCCTGACGAACCTGAACGATCTGCCGCAGAAGATCGTGCTGCGTCCGCTGCCGGGGCTGCCGGTGGTGCGCGACCTGATCGTCGACATGACGCACTTCTTCAACCAGTATCACTCGATCAAGCCGTACCTGATCAACGACGCGCCGCCGCCGGAGAAGGAACGCCTGCAGTCGCCGGAAGAGCGCGACGAGCTCGACGGCGTGTACGAGTGCATTCTGTGTGCGAGCTGCTCGACGTCGTGCCCGAGCTTCTGGTGGAACCCGGACAAGTTCGTGGGCCCGGCGGGCCTGCTGCAGGCTTACCGGTTCATCGCCGACAGCCGCGACACCGCCACCGGCGAGCGTCTCGACAATCTGGAAGATCCGTACCGTCTGTTCCGTTGCCATACGATCATGAACTGCGTCGACGTGTGCCCGAAGGGCCTGAATCCGACGAAGGCGATCGGCAAGATCAAGGAACTGATGGTTCGCCGCGCGGTTTAAGGTTGAAATGAGCGACGACTCGCATCAATCCGACCCGCACCGTCGCGCGCGCCTGCGTTGGCGCGCGCGGCGGGGTCTGCTGGAGAACGACATTCTGTTCGAGCGTTTCTTCAGCAGACACGAGCATGACCTCACCGATGCAGACGTAGGCGCGTTGTCGCGCCTGCTCGATCTGAGCGACAACGACCTGATGGACTTGCTCCTCGCGCGCAAGGAACCAGAGGGCGACCTAGACAGCCCGGATGTTCACCGGCTGTTGGAGATGCTGCGCAACGTTTAAAGCGTTACGCCCGTTATCGAATCCCGTTTCTTTATTTCGATTGAGGATGTGCCATGACTCCGTCTGATGTTAAAGCCACGCTATCGTTCAGCGACAACTCGCCGAGCGTCGAAATGCCGATTTACAAGGGGACGATGGGCCCGGACGTAATCGACATCCGCAAGCTGTACGGCCAAACCGGCAAGTTCACTTACGACCCGGGCTTCATGTCGACGGCTTCGTGCAACTCGGCGATCACGTACATCGACGGCGACAAGGGCGAACTGCTGTACCGCGGCTACCCGATCGACAACCTCGCGCAGAACGCGGACTTCCTCGAGTCCTGCTACCTGCTGCTGAAGGGCGAACTGCCGAACGCAGCACAGAAGAAGGAATTCGTCGACACCGTCACGAAGCACACGATGGTGCACGAGCAGATGCACTTCTTCTTCCGCGGCTTCCGCCGCGACGCGCACCCGATGGCGATCCTGGTCGCCGCAGTCGGCGCGCTGTCGGCGTTCTACCACGACTCGCTCGACATCAACGACCCGCGTCACCGCGAAGTGTCGGCGATCCGCATGATCGCCAAGCTGCCGACGCTCGTCGCGATGGCATACAAGTACAGCATCGGCCAGCCGTTCGTGTATCCGAAGAACTCGCTGTCGTACAGCGCGAACTTCATGCACATGATGTTCTCGAACCCGTGCGAAGAGTACAAGGTCAACGACGTGCTCGTCCGCGCGCTCGACCGTATCCTGATCCTGCACGCTGACCACGAGCAGAACGCATCGACGTCGACGGTCCGCCTGGCCGGCTCGTCGGGCGCGAACCCGTTCGCGTGTATCGCGGCCGGTATCGCGTGTCTGTGGGGCCCGGCGCACGGTGGTGCGAACGAAGCCGCGCTGAACATGCTCGAGCAGATCGGCTCGCCGGACAACATCCCCGAATTCATCAAGCAGGTGAAGGACAAGAATTCGGGCGTGAAGCTGATGGGCTTCGGTCACCGCGTGTACAAGAACTACGACCCGCGTGCGAAGCTGATGCGCGAAACGTGCTACGAAGTGCTGAACGAACTGGGCCTGCACGACGACCCGCTGTTCAAGCTCGCGATGCAGCTCGAGAAGATCGCGCTGGAAGACGAGTACTTCGTGTCGCGCAAGCTGTACCCGAACGTCGACTTCTACTCGGGTATCGTGCAGCGCGCGCTGGGCATCCCGACGTCGATGTTCACGTGTATCTTCGCGATGGCACGTACGGTCGGCTGGATCGCACAGTGGAACGAAATGATTGCGGATCCGGAGCAAAAGATCGGCCGTCCGCGTCAGCTGTTCATCGGCGACACGCCGCGCGAAGCGAAGCCGCTCAACGCACGTTAAGTCGTGCGCGGCGCGAACGGCCGCAACGCCGTTCGCGTCCGGCAAACGCAACGCCCCGACACCCCGGTGGGTCATCCCGCCGGGGTGTTTTCATTTGTGCGCGCGGCGCGGGCCGGTGCTGCGTTCCAGCGACGGTGGGCGTGTGTCGAGCGATGGCGCGTCGGCGGCCGAGGCATCGGCGCCCGGCAGGTCGACGCCCGACGCATGGCCGTGCTGCGCGAACAGGCGCCGGTATGCGCGCGGCGTCATGCCGCGTGCGGCGAGGAACTGACGGTTGAAGTTCGCGACGTTCGGAATGCCGCAGCGCGCGGCGACCGTCGCGATCGGCCAGTCGGTGCCGGCCAGATGGCGACACGCGTGCGCGAGCCGCAACCGCTGCAGGTAGCGGCCGACGCTTTCGCCGAGATGGCGCGCGAACAGCCGTTGCAGCGAGCGTTCGGACAGATGCGCGATGGCCGCGAGCGCGTCGATGCGCAGCGGCTCGTGGAACCGGCGGTCGATCGCATCGAGCACGCGCTCGACGCGTTCGGCTTCCGGAGCGGATGCGTCGACGGACGACGCGATCCGCTCGGACCGGCTATACGCGTGCGCGCCGGCCAGCGGCTCGCCGCCGGCTTCGGCGAGTTCCGCGAGCGTGTCGAGTACGGCGGCGAGCCGCACGCGCGGCGACGCATCGAGCAAGCGCGGCAGCCGGGCGCGCATCGCGCGCGCCGTATCGGCATCGAACGCGAGGCCCGACGCTGCGCGCCGCAGCAGCGAGCGCAGCGGCGTGTATTCGGCGCAGCAGTCGGCGACGCGGTGGGCCCAGTCTCCGTCGAACCACACGACGAGCGCGACTTCGGGCGCGGCGCGATCGATGCGCGCATTCGACGACCACGTGTGCGGCAGGTTCGGCGGGACGAGCACCAGGTCGTCGTCCGCATAGCGGGCGACGTGATCGCCGATGAAGCGCCGGCCGCGGCTGTTCAGCGTGAGCGTCAGTTCGTACTCAGGATGCCGATGCCATTCGAACGGAATGCGTGCGAGCTGGCGGTGATATACGCGGATCGAGCAGCCGGGAGCGTACGTCACGTGTTCGTATTGCGGCTTCATCGCGGCCTCCGGGCGACGGCGGCATCGCACCGTGGCATGATCGTGGTCGATCGTCACGACGGAGCGAAGCCATGTTTTCACATGTTTGCGTGGGCGTCAGCGATACCGCACGCGCGTACGATTTTTACGCGCCGCTGTTCGCGGAACTCGGGTTGCGCCTGAAGTTCCGCGAGCCGGACGGCTGGTCGGGCTGGATGCCGGCCGACACCGACCGGCCGCTGTTCTTCTTCGGGCGGCCGCTCGACGGCCGCCGGCCCGAGCCGGGCAACGGCCATACGATCGCGTTCGATGCGCATTCGCGCGCGCAGGTCGACCGCTGCCACGCGCTCGCGCTGCAGCACGGCGGCACCTGCGAGGGGCCGCCCGGCCTGCGGCCCCACTATCACCGCGACTACTACGGCGCGTACTTCCGCGATCCGGACGGCAACAAGCTGTGCGTCGTCTGCCATCGCCCTGGCTAGGTTGTCCGGATTGTATCGATTGTCGGCTGGATAGTATCGATCGCGGCGACGTATCGGCCGTACGCTGAGCGCTCATCACGACATGGTTCAGCGAGGCGACGACGATGCCCCTGACGATAGACGATCTGCCGTCCGCGATCCGCGCGGCGAAACGGGCGCTGCGTGCGGACCTGCCCGGCTATGCGACGACGTTCCTCGAGCTGGAAGGGGACATCGCGCGGCAGGTCGACGCGATCCGCCGCACGCACGCGCACGGCCGCGATGCGATTCCGGTGCTGCGGTTCGCGGAGATCGCGAACGGCGCGGTCGAGCCGCGCACGATCGACGCGATCCGTGCGCACGGCGCGGCGGTGATCCGCGGCGTGTTCGACGCGCGGCAGGCGCGCGACTGGAACGACGAGATCGGTGCGTATCTCGAGGCGAACCGCTTCGCCGAGCGGCTGCACGCGCGCGCCGACGATCGCTACTTCGGCAACCTCGCGTCCGGCAAGCCGCAGATCTACGGCGTCTACTGGTCGAAGCCGCAGGTGGCCGCGCGCCAGTCGCCGGCGCTGACGCAGGCGCGCGTGTTCCTGAACCGGCTGTGGCGTCATGCCGATGGCGCACGCCCGCATTTCGATCCCGACCGGGTTCCCGCGTACGCGGATCGCATCCGCCGCCGGCCGCCGGGTTCGACGACGCTCGGGCTGTCGCCGCACGTCGACGGCGGGTCGGTCGAACGCTGGCTCGGGCCGAATTTCCGGCACGTTTATCGGCACGTGCTCGCCGGCCGCTGGCGCGATTACGACCCGTTCGACGCGGCGTTCCGGCCCGACGTCGAGGAGATTGCGTCGCCAGCCGTGTGTTCGATGTTCCGTACGTTCCAGGGCTGGACCGCGCTGACGCCGCAAGGCCCCGGCGACGGCACGCTGCAGCTGATCCCGGTCGCGAACGCGATGGCGTATGTCGTGCTGCGCGCGCTGCAGGACGATGTCGCCGACGACGACCTGTGCGGCGCGCGGCCCGGCCGCGCGCTGTCGATCCTGCCCGAGTGGCATGCGCTGCTGCTCGATGCGCTGGTGCCGATTCCGCAGATGGAGCCGGGCGACGCGGTGTTCTGGCACGGCGACGTCGTGCATGCGGTCGAAGACGTGCATCGCGGCAGCGGCGACAGCAACGTGATGTACATCGCGGCCGCGCCCGGCTGCCCGAAGAACGATGCGTACCTGCAACGGCAGCGGCAGGCGTTCGTGCGCGGTGAGAGCCCGCCGGATTTTCCGGCCGATCATTTCGAGGTCGATTTCGACGGGCGCGCATGCGAGCGCGATCTGACGGGGCTGGGCCGCGAGCAGATGGGGTTCGAGCCGGGCGCTTGATGGACCGACGGCGCGCGCGCCGTCGGTCCATCGGCGGCATCAGCATCCACGGCATCCGAGGTATCCGCCGCATCCGCACCATGCCGCTTGCGATTCCATTCGGCCTCCAATTCGTCGTGCGCGCTCGCCGAAGGCCCGACCATTCCCAACCGCAAGCATGATGCCCCACGTGCGCCCGCGCGCGCGCCGGGCTACCATCGCGCTGCGCGCGGCATGCCGGACAGGGCCTTCGGTACGCCGCCCGTTTCCCGATCGATTCCGCGTCCAGCACACAACATGACAACACAGCCGAACCGCGTTTCTTCCTCTCCATTCGTTTCCGCCGCGAGCGTGCGTGGGCTTGCCGATGCGGTGCGCCACGGCGCGTGCCGTGCCGTCGACGTGGCCGATGATGCACTCGCGCGCCTCGCCGCCATTGCGCCGCTCAATGCGATGGTGCACGTCGATGCCGAACTCGCACGCCGCACGGCCGAGCGCATCGATGTGCGTATCGCACAAGGCGACGCGCTGCCGCTCGCCGGCGTGCCGTTCGTCATCAAGGACAACCTCGACACCGCCGACATGCCGACGCTCGGCGCGAGCCCGGCAGTGAACGGCTATCGCGCGACGCACGATGCGCTGACCGTCCGGCGCCTGCTCGACGCCGGCGCGGTGCCGCTCGGCAAGGCCAACATGCACGAGCTCGCGTTCGGCATCACGAGCGGCAACCGGCAGTTCGGTGCGGTCGGCAACCCGCACGACCCGCGCCGTATCGCGGGCGGCTCGAGCGGCGGTACGGCCGCGGCCGTCGCGGCCGGCATTCCGTTCGGCCTCGGCACCGACACCGGCGGGTCGGTGCGCATTCCCGCCGCATTTTGCGGCGTGTACGGCTTGCGGCCGTCCGCGCAGCGCTATTCGTCGCACGGCGTGCTGTCGCTGTCGCACACGCGCGATACGGTCGGGCCGATCGCCCGGCACATCGACGATCTGCTGCTGCTCGATGCGGTGCTGACGCGTGACGACGGCATTGCCGCCGCACCCGGCTGGTCGCAGCTGCGCATCGGCGTGCCGGCCGCGCCGTATTTCGACGAGCTGGATCCCGGCGTCGCGGCCTGCATCGAACGCGCGCTCGCGTCCTGCGCGGCGGCCGGCGCGACGCTCGTGCCGTTGCCCGCGCGGCAGCTGCACGACGCGAGCGAAGCGTGCGGCTTTCCGATTGCGGCATTCGAGGCCAGCCTGTACTGGCGCCGCTTCGCGACGCAACGGCTGGGCATCCCGTTCGACACGTTCGTCGAACGGATCGCGAGCGACGACGTCCGCGCGATCTTCCGTTCGTTCGTATCCGCGCCGATCGATGCACAGTCCTACGCCGATGCGCTCGACTGGCGTCGGCGCATCGTGCGCTGGTACGACGACGCATTCGGTACGCCGGTCGACTGCATCGCGATGCCGACGGTGCCGGGCGAGGCGCCGTTGCTCGACGCCACCGCCGCGATGACGGCCGCGCAGGACGCGGCGCTGTTCGCGCGCGTCGCGCGTCAGACCTCGCCCGCGTCGCTCGCCGGTGTACCGTCGGTGTCGCTGCCGGCCGGCCGCTCCGCGCAAACGGGGCTGCCGGTCGGGCTCATGCTCGAAGGCCCGTGGGGCGGCGACCGCCGCCTGCTGGCGATCGCGGCACGGGTCGACGCACGGCTGCGGGACGACGCGGCACGCGCGTAAGCCTGCGCATGCCGCGCCACTTCAGGCCAGATACGCCTTCATGAAGTCGACCCACGCGCGCACCTTCTGCGGCACGTGTGCGGTCGACGGGTACAGCGCATAGACGGCCTGCGGCGGAAACCGGTAGCCGGGCAGCGCATCGACCAGCGCGCCGCTCGCAAGGTCGTCGCGCACGAGCCACTCGGGCAGCAGCGCGACGCCGCTGCCTTGCCGCGCGAGCACGCGCAGCACCGACGCGTTGTCGACCACCACGCGCGGCTTCGCGCCCGGGCGAAACGCATGCGGGTTGCCGTCGCGATCGGTGAGCGTCCACGTGGCGATCCGCTCGAGCCGCGTATGGCCGAGTTGCGGCAGCCGGGCAAGCAGCTCCGGCGAGCCGATCTGCGACAGGCCGGCCTCGGCGAGCAGCGAAGGCGCGATCACCGGCCGCACCTCGTAGGTCGCGAGGCACGCGCCGCGGTAGGGCAGATCCTGGAACTGCTCGAGGCGGCCGAGCCGAATCGCGACGTCGACACGCTCGCGCACCAGATCGACCTGAGTCGCATGGGTCTCGAGCCGCACGCGTAGCGCCGGGTGGCGCTGCATGAACGCGTGCAGCGCCGGCGCGACGACCATCGTTCCGTACTCGACCGTCGACGTCACGCGCAGCACGCCGTGCATCCCGCCATGCTCGCTGCGCGCGTCGTCGATCGCGCTTTCGGCTTCCTCCAGCACGCGCACGCAGCGCGCGTAGAAGCGCTCGCCCGCGTCGGTCAGCTCGACGCGCCGCGTGGTGCGCGTGAGCAGCGTGACGCCAAGCTCGGCCTCCAGCTGCTTGATGTTGAAGCTGACGGCGGCGCGCGCCTGGTTCAGCTGGGCGGCGGCGGCCGTAAACGACCCCGTTTCCACGACGGCGCGGAAGACGGCGAAACGATCGAGACTCACCATGGCGTGTCGGATGCTGGGCGGAAAACCGACATGGTGCCTCGATTGTCAAAATTTTTCGACCGGTGTGGCCGCCCGGACGGTCTTATCGACGGCCGCGCCGAACCTTACACTGCGGCGTTCCGTACGTTTTCCGCCGTCATGACCGATCGCTCGAAAATCGCTGCCGTCTACCTGCTCGGGTTCGCGATCGACCTGGCGAACATGTTCGTCATCAACGCGGCCTATCCGACGATCCAGCGCGAGCTGCACGCGTCGGTCGCGCAGCTCGCGTGGATCGGCAACACGTACGTGCTCGGGCTCACGGTGGTGATTCCGCTCGGCACCTGGCTCGCGCGGCGCTTCGGCGAGCGCCGGCTGCTGATCGCGTCGCTGCTGCTGTTCGCATTGGGCAGCCTCGGCGTCGGCCTGTCGGCGTCGATCGGCGCCTTGCTGGCATGGCGGCTGGTGCAGGGCCTCGGCGGCGGCTTGCTGATCCCCGTCGGCCAGACGATGGCGTATCGCGCGTATCCGCCCGAGGCGCGCGCGCATCTGACGTCGATCGTGATGATGGTCGCGCTGCTCGTGCCCGCGTTGTCGCCAGCGCTCGGCGGCGTGGTCGTGGACCGCGCATCG
This sequence comes from Burkholderia sp. B10, assembly GCF_004368385.1. Lineage (NCBI taxonomy): Bacteria > Pseudomonadati > Pseudomonadota > Betaproteobacteria > Burkholderiales > Burkholderiaceae > Burkholderia > Burkholderia sp. B10. The sequence goes on from NZ_PQMX01000011.1 coordinate 55,486, forward strand.
TGGCGCGCGATCTTCTTCGGGATGCTGCCGCTCGCCGCGCTCACGAGCGTGCTCGCGTTCGCATGGCTGCCGGCCGACGCGCCGGACGGCAACCCGCCGGCGCTGGACTTTCGCGGCCTCGGGTTGAGCGCCACGGCGCTCGTCGCGCTGCTGCTCGGGCTCACGTTCGCGGGCCAGCCGGGTGCGGGCGGCGACGCGCTCGTGCCGCTCGCGATCGCGATCGCGGCCGGCGCCGCGTATGTCTTGCATGCGCGCCGCGCCGCGGCGCCGTTGCTCGATCTGCGCCTGGTCGCGCAGCCGCTGCTGCGCATCGGGCTGATCGTCTATCTGTGCGTGCCCGGCGTGTTCACGGGCGTGAACCTCGTCGCCGCGCTGTATCTGCAGAACGCGCTCGGGCTCAGTGCGACCCATACCGGCGCGCTGATGGTGCCGTGGGCGATCGCATCGTTCGCCGCGATCGCGACCACGCGCCGCTGCTTTCCGAAGTGGGGGCCGAAACCGCTGTTCGTCTGCGGGATCGCGATCGATGCGATCGGCATCGTGCTGCTCGCGACGCCGCTCGCCGCGCTCGAGGCCGGGCGCGTGCTCGCATTCGTCGCGATGGGGCTGGGCGCGAGCATGTGCACGAGCACGTCGCAAAGCGCGGCGTTCGTCGACGTGTCGGCCGCGCGGATGGGCGACGCGAGCGCGCTGTGGAACATCAATCGGCAACTGAGTTTCTGTCTCGGCGTCGCGGTGCTGGGCAGCGCGCTGAACCTGCTGCTGTCGCTGCAGGGCGGCGCCGCGCAGCTGCCTTACCAGCAATGCTTCGGGCTGGCCGCGCTGGCGACGCTGCTGCCGCTGCCGTTCGTCGCACGCCTCGCCACGCATCGTGCGCCTGCCGCGCGCGCGGCTTCCCAACGTTCGTGAGTTCCAGCATGAATCCGTCAAACCCGTATTTCCAGGAAGTGATCGATGCGCACGTCGACATCGAGCAATGGCTGTCCGGCCGCGCCACGCGCGACGCGCTCGCGCCGCTGCTCGCGCGCTTCTCGCGCGCGTTCTCGATGATCTCGCTGCAGGGCCATGCGCTCGACTACGCCGATATCGACATCCTGTTCTCGCGCGGCTACGGCGCGCGGCCCGGCCTGCGCATCGCGATCGACGAGCTGCACGAAGTGAGCGCATGGCAGCGCGGCGCGGCGATCGCGTATCGCGAGACGCAGACCGACGAAGCCGGCCGGCGTACCGTGCGCCGCTCGACCGTCGTGTTCGAACGCGATGCGGACGGCCGCATCGGCTGGCTGCGGCTGCACGAAACACCGGTGACGGGCTGACCGTTACCCGCAACGACGCGTGCCGCGCGGTGCGGCGGCACGCGCATGCGCTTCCGGGCGCCATATCAAGCAGAACCTGAGAGATGACAACAAAAGCAATCGACACCGCGCGCCGCGCCGGCGCGCGGCGTTCGCGCGTGCGCAGCCGGAGGCACGCATGACGGCGCAACCGTTCATCGACGAGCCGGCGTCGCTCGTGCGCGACACCGAGGTGCACAAGGACCTCTATCTGTCGCCGCGCATCTTCGAGCTGGAGATGCGCGAGCTGTTCCGCAACACGTGGGTCTACGTCGGCCACACGAGCCAGATTCCGCGGACGGGCGACTACGTGACGACGACGATCGGCGCGGAGCCGGTCGTGATGGTGCGCCACGACGACGGGTCGGTGCGGGTGCTCCACAATCGCTGCTCGCACAAGGGCACCCAGCTGGTGACGGACGCGTGCGGCAACACGGGCGCGTTCTTCCGCTGCCCGTATCACGCGTGGTCGTATCGGACCGACGGCAGCCTCTACGCGATCCCGCTGCGGCGCGGCTACGAGAACACGGGCTTCGCATCGTGCGAGGCGAGTAAGGGGATGCAGGCGGTCGGCGCGGTGCATGACCATCGCGGCTTCGTGTTCTGCCGGCTGAACCCGTCCGGCGTCGATTTTCACGCGTATTTCGGCGACGCGCTGTCGTCGCTCGACAATCTGGTCGACCGTTCGCCGGAAGGGCGCGTCGAAGTCGCCGGCGGCGTGTTCCGCTACGTGCACGGCTGCAACTGGAAAATGCTGGTCGAGAACCAGACCGACACCTGTCATCCGATGGTCGCGCACGAATCGTCGGCCGGCACGGCCGTGCGCGTGTGGGAGCGCGACGGCGCGCAGCACGCGAAGCCGATGGCGGTCGAACTGCTCGAGCCGTTCATCCAGCCGCACGCGTTCTTCGAGCAGATGGGGCTGCGCGTGTGGCCCAACGGGCACGGGCATACCGGCACCGCCGATTCGATCCATGCGCGCTATACGCCGATTCCCGGCTATCACGAGAAGATGGTCGCCGCCTATGGCGAAGCGCGCGCCGCGCGCATTCTCGGCGAGGTGCGTCACAACACCGTGCTGTTCCCGAATGCGATGGTGAAGGGGCCGATCCAGATCCTGCGCGTGTTCAAGCCGCTTGCCGTCGATCGCACGCTGGTCGAGTCGTGGTCGTTCCGGCTGGTCGGCGCACCGGACTCGCTGTTCGAGCGCACGCTCGCGTACAACCGCCTGATCAATGCGCCGACGTCGATCGTCGCGCACGACGATCTCGAGATGTACGAGCGCGCGCAGCGTGGGCTCGCGACGCAGTCGCGCGACTGGGTGCACGTCGGTCGTCTGTTCGATCCGCAGGAGTTCGCGCAGCCGACGTTCGTGACGAACGGCACCAGCGAGCAGCAGATCCGCAACCAGTTCCGCGCATGGCTGCGCTACATCGCGCCCGCGTCGACGCAGGAGGCCGCCGATGCGCGTATTCAGTGACGATGAGCTCGTCGCGTTCGTCTATCGCGAGGCGCGCCTGCTCGACGAGCGGCGCTACGACGAATGGCTCTCGATGTACGCGGACGATGCGCGCTACTGGATGCCGCTGTCGCCGGATCAGCCCGACACCGAGCTGCACGGCGCGCTGATGGACGAGGACCTGCTGCTGCTGCGCATCCGCATCGAGCGGCTCGGCGGGCGCCGCACGTTCTCGCAGCAGCCGGCGAGCCGCGGTCATCATCTGCTGCAGCGGCCGCAGGTCGATCGCGCTGAGCCCGATCACGGCGCGTACCTGCTGCGCACGCCGTTTCACTACGTCGAAACACGGCGCGACGAGCAGACCTTGTTCGCCGGCTGGTACACGCACGCGCTGGCGGTGCGCGACGACGCGTTGCGCATCCACGTGAAGCGCGTCGATCTCGTCAATGCCGACGCGCCGCTCGGCAGCATCCAGCTGCCGATGTGACCGCGTGCGCCGCGCACGCTCCTTACCGACCCCGATCCCATGAACGCTCCTGAATTTCTGTCGCGCACGCTGCCGTACATCGACACGCTGTACGACTACGGCGCCTTCCTGGCCCGCACCGGCGGACACCTCGGCACGCTGCCGGCGGATGGCGCGCGCGACGCGCGGATCGCGATCGTCGGCGCTGGCGTGGGCGGCCTCGTCGCCGCGTGCGAGCTGCTGCGCGCGGGTGCGCGGCAGCTCGTCGTGTTCGAGGCGAACCCGGCGCGCGTGGGCGGCCGGCTGCTGTCGCAGTCGATCAATCCCGACCATCCGCACCTGCTCGCCGAAATGGGCGCGATGCGTTTCCCGCCATCGCAGGCCGCGCTGTACCACTATCTCGAGCGGTTCGGCATCGACAGCTCGTCGACGTTTCCCGATCCGGGTGTCGTCGATACCGAGATCCATTACCAGGGGCACGCGTATCGCTGGCCCGCGGGCGAGCGCCCGCCTGCGCTGTTCGACCGCGTCGACCGCGGCTGGCGCGCGTTCATACGCGACGGCGTGCGGCTCGACGACGGCACGCAGCTGCCCGCGCCGGCCGAGCTGACGGCGCTGCTGCGCGCGCATTGCTACGACGACGCGCGTCGCGGCTGGCAGCAGTACATCGACCGGTTCGGCGACGAGTCGTTCTACTCGGCGATCGTCAAGATCTTCACGGGCGCGACGCCGCCCGGCGGCGTGCGCTGGCGCAGGAGCGAGGACCTGCGGCTGTTCGGCACGCTCGGGATCGGCTCGGGCGGTTTTCAGCCGGTCTATCGCGCGTCGTTCCTCGAAATCCTGCGGATCGTCGTCAACGAACTCGAAGTCGACCAGCGGCTGATTCCGGCCGGCATCTTCGCGCTCGCGCAGCGGTTGCTCGACGACGGCGGGCAAGCCGCGCGCGTACGCGACCGGGTGGTGCACGCGGCCGTGCGGCGCGTCGAGAAGCAGCCGGACGGCACCTTCGCGCTGACGCTCGACGATGGGACGACGCAGGTGTTCGACCGCGTGATCGTCGCGACGACGACGCGGGCGATGCAGGTCGGCATGGGCATCACCGGCATCGCGAACCTGTTCGCGCCCGAGGTCGTGCGCGCGATCAACGATACGCACATGGTCAGTTCGTCGAAGCTGTTCGTGCTGACCCGCGACAAGTTCTGGCTCAAGCACGGGCTGCCGCACAACATCCAGACCGACACGCTGGCGCGCGGCATCTACTGCCTCGACTACGCGCCCGACGATTGCGACGCGCACGGCGTCGTGCTGATCAGCTACACGTGGGAAGACGATTCGCACAAGATCCTGTCGCTCACGGACAAGGTCGAACGGTTCCAGCGCCTCGTGGCCGAGATCGGTGTCGTGTCGCCGGCGTTCGCCGCACACCTGCGTCCGCTCGACGACGATTACGCGCGCAACGTGACGAGCCACGACTGGCTGTCGGACCGCTATGCGCTCGGCGCGTTCAAGCTGAACTATCCGGGCGAGGACATCCATTCGCAGGCGCTGTTCTACCAGTTCCAGACGGCCGTCGAGCCTTCGACGGACCGTGGCATTTACTTGGCCGGCTGCTGCTGCTCGTTTACGGGCGGCTGGATCGAGGGCGCGGTGCAGACGGCGATCAATGCGGCGAGCGCGGTGATCCACAGCCTCGGCGGCGTGCTGGCCGACGGCAATCCGCTGGACGCGATGCGCAACCGCTATCGCTACGGCGACTGACGCGGCATGCGCCGCTAGCTGTCGAGCTCGGCGTAGTGCCGGAAGATCCCCATCTCGTTGAACGCGATGCGGCGCTCCGATGCCAGATAGCGCGCGACGCCCGGATGCTCGGCGACGCGGTCGTGCAGCGCGACGAGGCCGCCGACTTTGCGCGCTGCATGCTTCATCGCGTTCGGGAACGCGTAGCGCAGGCCTTCGATCAGCTGGAACATCGACAGATCCGCGTAGCTCAACGCATCGCCCGCGATGTAGCCGCTGTCGTGTGGATTCTGCGCGAGGACGCGGTCGAAGTAGCCGAGGAATTTAGGTAGCCGGTGGGCGATGAAATCGGCCGCGCGCTCGGCGGCCTCCGCCTTTTGATCTTCGTAGTACAGGCCGCTGCCGATCGGGTGATGCGTGTCGTGGATTTCGGTGACGAAATCGGCGACCGTCAACTGCAACTGGTGAACCCACAGCCGGCCGGCTTCGTCGTCGGGCGCGAGCCCGAGCCGCGGGCCGAGGAACAGCAGGATGTTCGCGGTCTGCCCGACGACTACGTCGCCGGCTTTCAGGAACGGCGGCGCGAACGGCACGCATTCGGCCTTCGTGCTGTCCATCATCCGCGTCATCGCGGACACGCCCATGCCGCGGCCCGTTTCGCGCGCGACGTCGACGTAGTCGGCGTCGGCCGCTTCGAGCGCGAGCCGCACGTATTCGCCGCGGCCCTGGATTTCGGGCCAGTAATAGAGTTCGTATCGCATCCGGTGCTCCTGTCGGGCGATGCGCCGCGTGACGTGCGCATCGCGATGGCGGGAAGGGCGGCCGTGCGCCGCTCGTCGGGAATAGACAGTGTAGGAGATTGGGGGGAATGCGGCGTGAGGCGCGGGTGGTAGGGGGTGGGTATGTCGCGTGTGTCGCCGTTCGGGCCGTCGATTGACACCCACGTCGAGCGATCGTTGGAGAAGCCGATGAAACGGTGCGGCGCGAACGCGCGGACGAATAGCACGTCGCTGGCGTGCCACTGCACATTCTCGCCGGTCGCACAATGAAGCGCGACGCGTCCGCCGTGATCGCGTAGATCTCGTCGCACGTAAGCGGCGTTTGGCGGTCGTCGCCGCGCGCGGTACAGCTCGATATCGAGCGTGCCGTGGCGTAACAGCGTCGTGAATGGCGCGCCTTCGGTGTCGAGGCGGGGCGAGCGAGGTGCGGATGCCGAGCTTCATCGCGGCGGGCTCCCGGTTCGGCGAGACGGGACGTGCCGAACTGCGTGAATCGGTCGTATGCGCGAATCGCGCGCAGGCAGACCGGGGCGTTCCGGTGCGTCGCGATCCGGGCGTGGGCGGGTTTGGCTGGTAATCCCGATACAGGTATTGCCACTACCAGCCAAACCACTGTTTTTAATGGGTTTTTCGCGCCCGCACTGCGCGGCGGCGCGTTGCGCGTGGCATAATCGACCGCACCCGCAAGGCTTGTAGTCATCACGACCCCGCATACCCATGGCACAGACTCTCTACGACAAACTGTGGAATACCCACGTCGTCCACACCGAAGACGACGGCACGGCATTGCTCTACATCGACCGTCAACTGCTGCACGAAGTCACGAGCCCGCAGGCGTTCGAAGGGCTGAACGTCGCGCACCGCCCGGTGTGGCGCATCAGCGCGAACCTGGCCGTGTCGGACCACAACGTCCCCACCACCGATCGCAGCCACGGCATCGCCGATCCGGTCTCGAAGCTGCAGGTCGACACGCTCGACGCGAACTGCGACGCCTTCGGCATCACGCAGTTCAAGATGAACGACCTGCGTCAGGGCATCGTGCACATCATCGGGCCGGAGCAGGGCGCGACGCTGCCGGGCATGACGATCGTCTGCGGCGATTCGCACACGTCGACGCACGGCGCGTTCGGCGCGCTCGCGCACGGCATCGGCACGTCGGAAGTCGAACACGTACTCGCGACGCAGACGCTGCTGCAGAAAAAGAGCAAGAACATGCTCGTGAAGGTCGAAGGCACGCTGCCGCGCGGTTGTACCGCGAAGGACATCGTGCTCGCGATCATCGGCAAGATCGGCACCGCGGGCGGCACCGGCTACGCGATCGAATTCGGCGGCTCGACGATCCGCGCGCTGACGATGGAAGGCCGGATGACCGTGTGCAACATGGCGATCGAAGCCGGCGCCCGCGCCGGCATGGTCGCCGTCGACGACACGACGATCGACTACCTGAAAGGCCGTCCGTTCGTGCCGACCGGCGCGGAATGGGATCAGGCGGTCGAATACTGGCGCGAATTCAAGTCCGACGAAGGCGCGCAGTTCGACCGCGTGGTCGAGCTGAACGCAGCCGAGATCGTCCCGCAGGTCACGTGGGGCACGTCGCCGGAAATGGTCACGTCGATCGACGCGCGCGTACCCGATCCCGAGCGCGAGAAGGATCCGGTCAAGCGCGACGCGATGGAGCGCGCGCTCGCCTACATGGCGCTCGAGCCGAACACGCCGATGGAGTCGATCAACGTCGACAAGATCTTCATCGGTTCATGCACGAACGCGCGCATCGAGGACATCCGCGCGGCCGCGTACGTCGTGAAGAAGCTGAACCGCCGCATCGCACCGAACGTGCGCCTCGCGATGGTCGTGCCGGGCTCGGGCCTCGTGAAGGCGCAGGCCGAGCGCGAAGGGCTCGACAAGGTGTTCACCGACGCGGGCTTCGAATGGCGCGAGCCCGGCTGCTCGATGTGCCTCGCGATGAACGCCGACCGGCTCGAGCCGGGCGAGCGCTGCGCGTCGACGTCGAACCGCAACTTCGAAGGCCGGCAGGGCGCGGGCGGCCGCACGCACCTCGTGAGCCCCGCGATGGCGGCGGCGGCGGCGATCGAAGGCCATTTCGTCGACATTCGCAAGCTGGGGTAACGCGTGAAGGCATCGCAACGTATCGTGCGCGTGCTTGCCGCGCTGGCGCTCGTCGGGCTCGGCTTCGGCCTGACGGGCTGCAACACCGTCCGAGGCTTCGGCCAGGACGTCAACGCCGCCGGCAACGCGCTGCAGCGCGCCGCGGACTGACGCCCGCCGAAATATTGTCGATGTGCGCCGGCCAGGCATGCCGGCCCTTCAACCGGATAGACGGATCATGGAAAAATTCAATGTGCATACCGGCGTCGTGGCGCCGCTCGATCGCGAGAACGTCGACACCGACGCGATCATCCCGAAGCAGTTCCTGAAGTCGATCAAGCGCACGGGCTTCGGCCCGAACGCGTTCGACGAATGGCGTTACCTCGACCACGGCGAGCCCGGCCAGGACAACTCGAAGCGCCCGCTGAACCCCGACTTCGTGCTGAACCAGCCGCGCTACCAGGGTGCGTCGGTGCTGCTGGCCCGCAAGAACTTTGGCTGCGGCAGCTCGCGCGAGCACGCGCCGTGGGCGCTCCAGCAGTACGGCTTCCGCGCGATCATCGCGCCGAGCTTCGCCGACATCTTCTTCAACAACTGCTACAAGAACGGGCTGCTGCCGATCGTGCTGACCGAGCAGCAGGTCGATCACCTGTTCAACGACACGTACGCGTTCAACGGCTATCAGCTGACGATCGACCTCGAGGCGCAGGTCGTGCGCACGGGCGACGGCCGCGAGTATCCGTTCGAGATCGCCGCGTTCCGCAAGTACTGTCTGCTGAACGGCTATGACGACATCGGCCTGACGCTGCGTCACGCGGACAAGATCCGCCAGTTCGAAGCCGAGCGGCTCGCGAAGCAGCCGTGGCTCAACAACAAGCTGGTCGGCTGATTTCGGCCGCGGGCGGGCGCGCGTGACGCGCTCGCCGACCTGCCACCCACATTACCCAGTCCAGGAATAACGCATGAAGATTGCAGTGCTGCCCGGCGACGGCATCGGTCCGGAAATCGTCAACGAAGCGGTCAAGGTGCTGAACGCCCTCGACGAGAAGTTCGAGCTCGAGCACGCGCCGGTGGGCGGCGCCGGCTACGAGGCGAGCGGTCATCCGCTGCCCGATGCGACGCTGAAGCTGGCGAAGGACGCCGACGCGATCCTGTTCGGCGCGGTCGGCGACTGGAAGTACGACTCGCTCGAGCGCGCGCTGCGCCCCGAGCAGGCGATCCTCGGGCTGCGCAAGCACCTCGAGCTGTTCGCGAACTTCCGCCCGGCGATCTGCTATCCGCAGCTCGTCGATGCGTCGCCGCTGAAGCCGGAGCTGGTCGCGGGCCTCGACATCCTGATCGTGCGCGAGCTGAACGGCGACATCTACTTCGGCCAGCCGCGCGGCGTGCGCGCCGCACCGGACGGCCCGTTCGCCGGCGCGCGCGAAGGTTTCGACACGATGCGCTACTCGGAACCCGAAGTGCGCCGCATTGCACACGTCGCGTTCCAGGCCGCGCAAAAGCGCGCGAAGAAGCTGCTGTCGGTCGACAAGTCGAACGTGCTCGAAACGTCGCAATTCTGGCGCGACGTGATGATCGACGTGTCTAAGGAATACGCGGACGTCGAGTTGTCGCACATGTACGTCGACAACGCGGCGATGCAGCTCGCGAAGGCGCCGAAGCAGTTCGACGTGATCGTGACGGGCAACATGTTCGGCGACATCCTGTCGGATGAAGCGTCGATGCTGACGGGCTCGATCGGCATGCTGCCGTCGGCCTCGCTCGACAAGAACAACAAGGGCCTGTACGAGCCGTCGCACGGCTCGGCGCCGGACATCGCCGGCAAGGGCATCGCGAACCCGCTGGCGACGATCCTGTCGGCCGCGATGTTGCTGCGCTATTCGCTGAATCGCGCGGAGCAGGCCGACCGGATCGAGCGCGCGGTGAAAACGGTGCTCGAACAAGGTTATCGCACCGGCGACATCGCGACGCCGGGCTGCCAGCAGGTCGGCACCTCGGCGATGGGCGATGCGGTGGTGGCGGCGCTGTAAGCCGCGTTGCACGCATATGGCCGGCCGGTACGGCGGCCGGGATGAAAAACACGTGAATCGGCCGCGAAATCGGCCGGTCCACGCACGGTTGGCCGTTGTGCGGGCAACCGGCTTTGTGTAGACTCGAACGATGGCGCTGATTTCCCTGATCTCCCCGGTCTTGAAATCCCACGGCAACATTGCCCGTGCGGATGCGCGCGCCATCGTCATCGCGAAAACCATTACCACGAAAACGATCATTAAACGCTGATCGTCCGTCGTGCCCGCCTGTTTCCCCGCGCGGTCACGCCGGGGGCGGAAATGGCGGGGAAGCTCCATTCAAAGGGTTAGTCATGAACGTAGGTCTCGTAGGTTGGCGCGGCATGGTCGGCAGCGTGCTGATGCAACGCATGCAGGAAGAAGGCGATTTCGACCTGATCGAACCGGTGTTTTTCAGCACCAGCAACACGGGCGGCAAAGCGCCGTCGTTCGCGAAAAACGAGACCACGCTCAAGGACGCGACCAACGTCGACGAGCTGAAGAAGTGCGACGTGATCATCACGTGCCAGGGCGGCGACTACACGAACGAAGTGTTCCCGAAGCTGCGCGCGGCCGGCTGGAGCGGCTACTGGATCGACGCGGCGTCGTCGCTGCGGATGAACGACGATGCGGTCATCATCCTCGATCCGGTGAACCTCGACGTGATCAAGGACGCGCTCGTCAAGGGCACGAAGAACTTCGTCGGCGGCAACTGCACGGTCAGCCTGATGCTGATGGCGCTCGGCGGCCTGTTCCGCGAGAACCTCGTCGACTGGATGACGGCCATGACGTACCAGGCCGCGTCGGGCGCGGGCGCGCAGAACATGCGCGAACTGCTGTCGCAGATGGGCGCGCTGCACGGCTCGGTCGAGCAGCAACTGGCCGATCCGGCTTCGGCGATCCTCGACATCGACCGCCGCGTGCTCGCGACGATGAACAGCGACGCCATGCCGACGAGCCAGTTCGGCGTGCCGCTCGCCGGCTCGCTGATTCCGTGGATCGACAAGGATCTCGGCAACGGGATGTCGAAGGAAGAGTGGAAGGGCGGCGCGGAAACCAACAAGATCCTCGGCAAGCCGGCGATGGGCCAGCCGGGTTCGATCCCGGTCGACGGGCTGTGCGTGCGTATCGGCGCGATGCGCTGCCACTCGCAGGCGCTGACGATCAAGCTGAAGAAGGACGTGCCGCTCGACGAGATCAACGGCATCCTCGCGTCGGCGAACGACTGGGTGAAGGTCGTCCCGAACGAGCGTGAAGCGTCGATGCGCGATCTGTCGCCGGCGAAGATCACCGGGACGCTGACGGTGCCGGTCGGCCGCCTGCGCAAGCTGGCGATGGGCGGCGAGTACCTGTCGGCATTCACGGTCGGCGACCAGCTGCTGTGGGGCGCGGCCGAGCCGCTGCGCCGCATGCTGCGCATCCTGCTCGACAAGTAAGCATCGGGCCGCGCACGCGCGCCGCCGGCGCGCGAAGCGAGACGCCTGCCAGCCCGTTCGCGGGCGGCAGGCGTTTTTGTTGATGTCCGGCGCTGGATGCGCCCATGAGCAGGCCGGGGCCGCGCCGCCGATACCGCGGCTTCGCGGCCGGCGCGGACGTGGACGTGGATGTCGATGGCGGCCGCGTTCGTTCCCGCCAGAACGCCGCCGGCGACATTCAGGCTGACGAATGGCACGTGCTCGATCATGCGCGCCGCGCGCGATCCCGCGATCCATTGGCGAATCGGTCGGTCGGCCGTATCGGCCGGCGACGAATTCGGCCGGAATCGGATCGCGTGAAGTAAACTATGCGGTTACGACGCGCAGAGCCGCCGAAAGCGTCGCGTTCCGCGCGACGCTTTTGCATTTCTGCGGCGAGTTTATAGACGCTTCCCTACGCGAATCCGAGCCGCGCCCTCGCGCGGCGATAGAGCCCACGATGTCCCGAAATTCCCTGTTTCCGCGTCAGTCCCGCCTGTCGCGCGCCGTGTGCGGCGCACTGGCGGTCCTGGCGCTCGGCGCGGCCGCTTCGGCCGGTGCGGCCAGCCCCGGCGAACAGCCGGCGTCGGCCGCCGGCGGCGCCGTTCCGCTCACCGTGACGGTCCAGCCGGGCCAGTCGCTGAACGATCTGGCGAAGGCCGCCACGCAGTCGCATGACCCGGGCGTGCTCGCGCGTGCCGGTCGCGCGCTGTTCGACGCGAATCCACAGGCGTTCATGAAGCGCGACCCGAGTCGGCTGAAAGTCGGCGCGACGCTGACCGTGCCGGCGCTGGACGCCACCGGCGCCGCGCTCGTGCCGGCCGGTGCCGGCGCGGCATCGGGCGCATCGGCCGGGTCCGCGGCAGGTGGGGGCTCCGCCACGGTGGCGGGTGCGCAGCACGGCGCGTCGGCTGCCCATCCCGGCTCGGCCGCCGTGGCCGCGCCGACGGCATCGGCCGCGTCGAGCGCCCCGATCGCACCCGCAGCGCCGGCCGCTCCCACGAGCAGCACGAACGCCCCGGCCGCCAACGGTGCATCGACTTCGGCCGGCGCATCGGCGACGCATGGTGCATCGTCGGCCGCAACCGCTCAACCGGCGGCGCCGGTCGGCGGCGCCAGCGGGCCGCACGTCTGGAATGGCGCGATCCAGTCCGCACCGTCGTCCGCGAGCGAGGCTGCGGCGCAGCCCGCCGCGGGTGGTGCGGCTCAGCACGCACAGCAGCAGCCCGCAGCGGCGCCTGCTGCGGGTGCGTCGCAGCCGCGGCCGTCGAGCCTTCAGCAACTGCTCGCGCTGAAGAACCGCGTGCTGATGGAGTTGCAGAAGCACGGCATCGGCAAGCCGGCGCCATCCGGCAACGTCGCGCCCGCGCCGGCCGCTGTGCGTCCGGTTCAGGGCGATGTCGCGGCATCCGGTGCTGCGTCGTCGGCGGTCGCGGGCGACGCGGCGTCCGGTGCGGCGTCCGGTGCCGCCGCCAGCGCAGTGGCGCCGGCGTCGGCCCCCGTGCCGCCGGTCGTGACGAGCGTTGCGCCGCCGTCGTCGCCTCGCGCGACCGGTCAGATGGACTGGCGTCCGGCCGCAGCAGCCGGCGCGGCCGTTGTCGTCCTCATTGCGGGGTTTGCATGGCGCAAGCGCAGGAAAGCGCGCGCCGCGGACGCCGCTGCGGCGTCGTCCGCCGACGTGCCGCCGGCGCAATCCCGTGATACGGCACCCGTCGACACCGACCTTGACGCATCGCCGCGTGCCGTCGAGCCCGTGCCGCCGACGCTGCCCGCCACACCGTTTTCCCGCGATGCGGCGACCGACGTGAGCCTCGTGACGGCCGCCGCGGTCGCGGCAGAGACGGCCGACGTGCGGGAGGCCGATGTCGCGCCGCCGCCGGAAGAGGCGTCGACGCACGACGATCACGCCGAAGCCGAAGCCGAAGCCGAAGCCGAAGCCGAAGCGCCCGCAGCAGCGCTCCCGCCCGACGTGCCTGCTGCTGCGCCCGCCGCTGCAGACGCGCCGGCTGAAACGGCGCCCGCGGCTCCTACACCGACCGACACGCAGCACGAGGCGCTGATGCAGAACGCGATCAACGCGTTGAATAGCCTCGACATGCCGTTGCCGCCGCGCATCGGCGACGAGCACGCCGTGCCGCAAGCGCCGCAAGCCCCAACCGAAAGCGAGCAATCAGCAACTAACGGTCAAGCCGCGCCGCGCCCGCCGCTGGGCGCGACCGAAGCGTCGGATGAACGATCCGTCGAGCACGACGACGAGTTCGATTGGGACCCGGATGCGACCACGCCTGCCGAGCAGGCGGGAGGCGCGTCCACGGTGCCCACGCCGTCACCGCTGCCGCCGCTCGGCGCCCGGTTCGGTGCATTGAAGCTCGATTTCGATCTCGATCTGCCGTCCGCCCCCGATGCCGAGCTGCCCGCACTGACGCCGGAGGAGCTTGCGCGCATTGCCCGCAACAAGCTGGATCTGGCGTTGGAATACGTGGAGCTTGGCGACCTGTCGGGCGCGCGCACGCTGCTGCAGGAGGTGGTCGACGCAAACGACGCCGCCACGCGCGACGATGCGCGCGCACTGCTCGCGAAACTGGCGGCCGACGCGTGATGCGGATCGCGCTCGGGGTTCAGTACGACGGCGCCGCGTTCTGCGGCTGGCAGGCGCAGCCGCACGGCAAGACCGTGCAGGATGCGCTCGAGCGCGCGCTCGGCGAGTTCGCGTGCGTGCCGTTGCACACGACGGTCGCGGGACGGACCGACACGGGCGTGCACGGGCTCGGCCAGGTCGTCCACTTCGACACGGCGCTCGATCGCGCGGAATTCTCGTGGGTGCGCGGCACCAACGCGTTCCTGCCGCCGACCGTGTCCGTGCAGTGGGCGAAGGCGATGCCCGACACGTTCCACGCGCGCTTCTCGGCGTTCGAGCGCACCTACTACTACGCGCTGTACGTGCATCCGGTGCGCTCGCCGATGCTGGCCGGCCGGGCCGGCTGGATCCACACGCCGCTCGACGACGACGCGATGCGCGCCGCCGCCGCGCACCTGATCGGCGAGCACGACTTCTCGTCGTTCCGTTCGTCGGAATGCCAGTCGAAGACGCCGGTCAAACACCTGTATCAGATCGACGTGCGACGTGCGGGGCACTTCATCCATTTCCGCTTCCGCGCGAACGCGTTCCTGCACCACATGGTGCGCAACCTGATGGGCTGCCTCGTCGCGGTCGGGCGCGGCCGCTACCCGGCCGACTGGCTCGCCGACGTGCTCGCGGGCCGCGATCGCAATCTCGCCGCGCCGACGTTCATGGCGGACGGGCTGTACCTCGCCCACGTCGGCTATCCGGCGGAATTCGCCGTCCCGCCCGCGCAGCTCGGCAGCGTGCCGTGGAGCAGCGTCTGGGCCGATCTGGACCCTCAACCATGACGGAGCTGGCCGTGTTTCCTTCGACTTCCGCGTCCGGCGTCGCGCCGCGCACGCGCATCAAGCTTTGCGGGCTGTCGCGCGTCGACGACGTGCTGCACGCCGCCGCGCTCGGCGCCGACGCGATCGGCCTCGTGTTCTACCCGAGCAGCCCGCGCGCGGTGTCGATCGCGCAGGCGGCCGAGCTGGCGCGCGCCGCGCCGCCGTTCGTATCGGTGGTGGGGCTGTTCGTCAACGCGACCGAGGCCGAAATCGATGCGGTGGTGCGCGACGTGCCGCTGACGATGCTGCAGTTCCACGGCGACGAGACGCCGCAGCAGTGCGAGGCCCTCGGCCGCGCGGCGCGGCTGCCGTGGTTGCGCGCGGTGCGCGTCGGCCCCTCGACGCAGCCGGCCGATTTGGTAGAATCGGATCTTCATTATTCGAAAGCGCGCGGCCTCCTGTTCGACACCCTGGTGCCGGACTACGGCGGTAGCGGCAAGGTCTTCGATTGGTCACTTATTCCCGCAGAGCTCGCGCATCGGGCCGTTTTGAGTGGTGGCTTGAACGCGCAAAACGTCGGTGATGCGATCCGCCGGTTGCGTCCGTTTGCTGTCGATGTCTCGAGCGGCATCGAAGTGGCGGGCGCAAAGGGCGTGAAGGATCACGCCCGGATGGCGGCGTTCGTACGCGCGGTGCGCGACGCGGACGCCGGGTGATGCAAGCCGGTGCGGCCCCCACAGTGCGGCGCACCGACCGATCGAGAGTGACACCATGTACAACCTCCCTGATGATCACGGCCACTTCGGTCCGTATGGCGGCGTATTCGTCGCCGAAACGCTGATTCACGCGCTGGACGAACTGCGCGCGGCGTACGAAAAATTCCGCAATGACCCCGAATTTGTCGCCGAGTATGAGCGCGAGCTCAAGTACTTCGTCGGCCGGCCGTCGCCGATCTATCACGCGCAGCGCTGGAGCGAGATGCTCGGCGGCGCGCAGATCTACCTGAAGCGCGAAGACCTGAACCACACCGGCGCGCACAAGATCAACAACGTGATCGGCCAGGCGCTGCTCGCGAAGCGCATGGGCAAGAAACGCGTGATCGCCGAGACGGGCGCCGGCCAGCACGGCGTCGCGACCGCGACGATCTGCGCGCGCTTCGGGATGGAGTGCGTCGTCTACATGGGCGCGGAAGACGTGCGCCGCCAGGCCGCCAACGTCTACCGGATGAAGCTGCTCGGCGCGACGGTCGTGCCGGTCGAATCGGGTTCGCGCACGCTGAAGGACGCGCTCAACGAGGCGATGCGCGACTGGGTCACGAACATCGAAAGCACGTTCTACATCATCGGCACGGTCGCGGGCCCGCATCCGTATCCGGCGATGGTGCGCGACTTCCAGCGCGTGATCGGCGACGAGTGCCGCGTGCAGATGCCGGAGCTGGCCGGCCGTCAACCGGACGCGGTGATCGCGTGCGTGGGCGGCGGCTCGAACGCGATGGGCATCTTCTATCCGTACATCGACGACACGTCGGTGCAGCTGATCGGCGTCGAAGCGGCCGGCGAGGGCCTCGCGTCGGGCCATCACGCGGCATCGCTGATCGCCGGCAGCCCCGGCGTGCTGCACGGCAACCGCACGTACCTGCTGCAGGACGAGAATGGCCAGATCATCGAGACGCATTCGGTGTCGGCCGGCCTCGACTATCCGGGCGTCGGCCCCGAGCACGCATGGCTGAAGGACAGCGGCCGCGCGCAGTACGTGGCGATCACCGACGACGAAGCGCTGAAGGCGTTCCACGACTGCTGCCGGATCGAAGGGATCATTCCGGCGCTGGAGTCGAGCCATGCGCTTGCATATGCCGTGAAGCTCGCGCCGACGTTGCCGAAGGACAAGATCCTGCTCGTCAACCTGTCGGGCCGCGGCGACAAGGACATGCACACCGTCGCCGAGCGAACGGGCATCGCGCTCTGACCGCCCGATGCGTGACCTGATCGAACAACCGGGCGGCGGCGCCGCGAGCGAAGCGGAGGCCGCGCAGCCGGCCGCCGCCGCGCCGCGCGCGCTGCCGCTCGGGATCGAGCTGTACAACCGCGATTTCATGACCGAAGCCGCGCGCCTGCCGGATGCGTCGATCGACCTGATCGTCGCCGATCCGCCGTACGGGCTCGGCAAGGACTACGGCAACGACTCGGACAAGCGTTCGGGCGACGCGTTTCTCGCGTGGACGCGCGAGTGGCTCGATCTCGCGATTCCGAAGCTCAAGCCGAGCGGGTCGATGTACATCTTCTGCACGTGGCAGTACGCGCCGGAAATCTTCAGCTTCCTGAAGACGAAGCTCACGATGGTCAACGAGATCATCTGGGATCGGCGCGTGCCGAGCATGGGCGGCACGACGCGCCGTTTCACGTCGGTGCACGACAACATCGGCTTTTTCGCGGTTTCGAAAGCGTATTACTTCGATCTCGATCCGGTCCGCATCCCTTACGACGCCGACACGAAGAAGGCCCGCTCGCGCAAGCTGTTCGAAGGCAGCAAGTGGCTGGAGATGGGCTACAACCCGAAGGACGTCTGGTCGGTCTCGCGCCTGCATCGGCAGCACGCGGAGCGCGTCGATCATCCGACCCAGAAGCCGCTGGAAATCATCGAGCGGATGGTGCTCGCAAGCTGCCCGCCGGGCGGCCGCGTGCTCGATCCGTTCATGGGCAGCGGCACGACCGCGGTGGCCTGCGCGCGGCAGGGGCGCGACTTCGTCGGCTACGAGATCAACGAAAGTTATTGCGCGATCGCGCATGAGCGCGTGAACGCGCTCGCCGCGCAGGCGTGCGCGTGAGCCGCGCCGCCGCCGTGCCGATCGCTCGCTTTGCATGGGATCGGAGTTGAGCGCTGAAGCGCCCGCTCCGGTCGACACAAGGAAAATTGCCATGTCCAACCGTATCCAGCAGACCTTCGCGGCGCTCGCCGAACAAGGCCGCAAGGGCCTGATCCCGTTCATCACGGCCGGCGATCCCGATCCCGCGAAGACCGTCGAGTTCATGCACGCGCTCGCCGCGGGCGGCGCCGACGTGATCGAGCTCGGCGTGCCGTTCTCGGACCCGATGGCCGACGGCCCGGTGATCCAGCGCTCGTCGGAGCGCGCGCTCGCGCGCGGCGTCACGCTCAAGACCGTGCTCGCCGACGTGAAGCGCTTTCGCGAGACCGACCAGAAAACCCCCGTCGTGCTCATGGGTTATGCGAACCCGATCGAGCGGATGGGTGTCGACGCGTTCGCGACCGAAGCCCACGCGGCCGGCGTCGACGGCGTGCTCGTGGTCGACTATCCGCCCGAGGAAGCCGGCGTGTTCGCCGAGAAAATGCGCGCCGCGCAGATCGATCCGATCTTCCTGCTCGCGCCGACGTCGACCGACGAACGCATCGCGGACGTGGGCAAGATCGCGAGCGGCTACGTGTACTACGTGTCGCTGAAGGGCGTGACCGGCGCCGGAAATCTGGATGTTTCGAGCATTGCGGGTAAAATCCCGGCCATCAAGTCGCGCGTGCCGGTACCGGTGGGCGTCGGCTTCGGCATCCGCGACGCCGAAACGGCGCGCGCGGTGGCCGAAGTGTCGGACGCCGTCGTGATCGGCAGCCGTCTGGTGCAATTGCTCGAAAGCGCCGCACCGGAAGGCGCCGCCGCCGCGCTGAAGTCGTTCATCGCCGAGCTGCGCGCCGCGCTGGACGGCGCCGGCAAGACGGCGCGATAAACACAACACAGGAAGCGGGAACGGCCGCAAGGCCCGCCCCGCCACGGAACAGGAAACCATACGATGAGCTGGCTCGACAAACTGTTGCCGCCGAAGATCAAGCAGACCGACCCGAAAAGCCGCAAGGGCATTCCGGAAGGGCTGTGGGTCAAATGCCCGTCCTGCGAGGCCGTGCTGTACCGCAACGACGTGGACGCGAACCTCCACGTGTGCCCGAAGTGCGATCACCACATGCGCATCGGCGCGCGCGAGCGTCTCGACGCGCTGCTCGATCCGGAAGGCCGCTACGAGATCGGCCAGGAAATCGTGCCGGTCGACTCGCTGAAGTTCAAGGACAGCCGCAAGTACCCCGATCGTCTGAAGGAAGCGATGGACGACACGGGCGAGACCGACGCGATGGTGGTGATGGGCGGCGCGATCCACACGCTGCCGGTGGTCGCGGCCTGCTTCGAATTCTCGTTCATGGGCGGCTCGATGGGCTCGGTCGTCGGCGAGCGCTTCACGCGCGGCGCGCAGAACGCGCTCGAGCAGCAGGTGCCGTTCATCTGTTTCACGGCATCGGGCGGCGCGCGCATGCAGGAAAGCCTGCTGTCGCTGATGCAGATGGCCAAGACCACCGCGATGCTGACGAAGCTGGCCGAAGCCAAGCTGCCGTTCATCTCGGTGCTGACCGATCCGACGATGGGCGGCGTGTCCGCGAGCTTCGCGTTCCTCGGCGACGTCGTGATTGCCGAGCCGAAGGCGCTGATCGGCTTCGCCGGCCCGCGCGTGATCGAGCAGACGGTGCGCGAGAAGCTGCCGGAAGGCTTCCAGCGTGCGGAATTCCTGCTGAAGACGGGCGCGATCGACATGATCGTCGACCGCCGCAAGCTGCGCGACGAGATTGCGCAATTGCTCGCGCTGTTGCAGCGGCAGCCGGCCGACGCGCTGGCCTGATTGGCGCGACGTTGTGAACTGCGCGCGTCGCCCGGCTGATCCGCCGGGCGGCGCGCTTCGTTTTTTGGCGTAGTGGCCGTACCGATTCAGATTTGATCCGATGAGCACTTTCCCCACTCTCGACGCTTGGCTTTCGCATCTCGAGCGCGCACACCCGGTCGGCATCGACATGGGTCTGACCCGCATCGCGCAGGTCAAGGCCGCGCTGCAGCTCGAATTCGCGTGCCCGGTCATCACGGTCGGCGGCACGAACGGCAAGGGCTCGACCTGCGCGTTCCTCGAGGCGATCCTGGTTCACGCGGGCTACAAGGTCGGCTGCCACACGTCGCCGCACCTGCTCGAATTCGCCGAGCGCGCGCGCGTGAACGGGCAGCAGGTCGCCGACGCCGAACTGCTGCCGCATTTCGAAGCGGTCGAAGCCGCCCGCGCGTCGCTGCCCGAGCCGGTCTCGCTCACGTACTTCGAGTTCACGACGCTCGCGATCCTGCATCTGTTCGCATCGCGCGGGCTCGACGCGGTGATCCTCGAAGTCGGCCTCGGCGGCCGCCTCGATGCGGTGAACGTGATCGACACCGATTGCGCGGTCGTCACGAGCATCGACATCGACCACACCGAATACCTCGGCGACACGCGCGAAAAGATCGCGTTCGAGAAGGCGGGCATCTTCCGCGCGGGCAAGCCGGCGATCTGCGGCGACCCGGCGGCGCCGCATACGCTCGTCGACCACGCCGCTGCGATCGGCGCGGACCTCTGGCTGGTCGGCCGCGATTTCCGCTACGAGGCGCAGCCGGGCGCGGAGCGCCAGCAATGGAGCTACCTCGGCCGCGACAAGCGCTATCCGGCGCTGGCCTATCCGGCGCTGCGCGGCGCGAATCAGCTGATCAACGCGTCGGCCGCGCTCGCCGCGCTCGAAGCGCTGCGCCCGGTGCTGCCGGTGTCGGCGCAGGACATCCGCCTCGGGCTCGCGAACGTCGAGCTGCCCGGCCGCTTCCAGGTGCTGCCCGGCAAGCCGGCGATCGTGCTCGACGTCGCGCACAACCCGCACGCGGCCGCGGTGCTCGAGCAGAACCTCGGCAACATGGGCTTCTTCCCGTACACGTACGCGGTGTTCGGCGCGATGCACGACAAGGACATCGACGGCGTGCTGCGGCACCTGAAGGGCGAGATCGACCACTGGTGTGTCACCGATCTGCCGCTGCCGCGCGCGGCGAGCGCGGAGCAGCTCGAAGCGGCGCTGCGCCATGCCGGCGTGCAGGACGGCCCCGATTCGAGCGTCACGCGGTTCGCGTCGCCGGCCGATGCGTTTCGCGATGCACTAAAAAGAGCATCCGAGAATGATAGAATCGTGGTTTTCGGCAGTTTCCATACGGTGGCCGGTGTGATGGCCTACCGGAAATCGCAGCAACACTGACTGTCGGGCAGTTTCGGACTCAGCCATTCATGGGAATTTTCTCGTTCGGCAAGAAAGACGACGACGCGCCCCCGCGGCGCGGCGGTCGTACCGGGGCCTCCCGGAACGTGCGCACCGAGCGCGCGGAGCGCGTCGAGCGACGTACGCGCCGCACCGAGCGGCCGGAATCGGACGCGCTGCTCCTCGATCCGACCCTTCCTGAAAAGCAACGCGCGCGCCGGCGCCTCGTCGGCGCGATCTCGCTCGTCGTCGCCGCGGTGATCGTGCTGCCGATGGTCCTCGACTCGCATCCGAAGCCGGTGACGGACGACATCGCGATCGACATTCCGAATCGCCCCGCACATCAAGCGGTCGCGCCGCGCGACGACGACGCGGCCGACGTGCAGGCGGGCGTCGCGCACGACGAGCCGCCGGCATCCGATGCGGCGGTCGCCGCCGCTGCGCAAGACACGAAGGACGCGAAGGACGCGGCCAAGCCGGCTGCCAAACCCGATACCACGACGGCCACGGCCAGCGTGACGCCGCCGAAAGCCGCCGCAAAGCCGGCCGCCAAACCGGCCGCGAAGCCCGCTGCGCCCGCGCCGAAGCCGGCGCCCGCAGCAGTGGCGGCAGTCAATACCGACGTCGCGGCCGACGCCGGCGACGCCTCTTCGCCTGCCTCGCCGGCCGGCGCACGCTTCGCGGTGCAGCTCGGGTCGTTCAAGGACGACGCAACGGCGCGTTCGTGGGCGACGAAGTTGAAATCGGCGGGCGTGCCCGCATATGTCGAGCATCGCAAGCAGGCGGACGGCAGCACGGCTACACTGCTGCGTGCCGGCCCGTTCGCGGATCGCGCGGCGGCGTCCGCCGCGATCGCGAAGGTGCGCGAAGCCGGGCTCACGCAGTAACGTGCGATGCTGACTGCTTTCGACTACGCTGTATTGGCGGTGATCGCGTTGTCTGCGCTGCGTGGCGCATGGCGCGGTTTCGTCTCGGAGATTTTCGGGCTGATCGGCTGGATCGCGGCGGTCGTGATCGCGGCCCGCTATGTCGGACTCGTGGAGCCGTACATACCGGCGAACTGGCCGGGCGGCGCTCTGACACAGTGGGTGCTGGCGTTCGCGTTGATCGTGATCGGCGTCGTGTTCGTCGCCGGCGTCGCGAATGCGCTGTTGTCGCGCATCGCGCAGGTGACGGGCCTCGGCGGTGTCGATCGCTCGCTGGGCATGATGTTCGGCCTCGTGCGCGGCTGCGTGCTGGTGGTGCTGCTGGTCGCGGCGGCCGGGCTGACCGAGTTGCCCAAACAGGATTTCTGGCGCAATGCGCTATTGCGTCCTTTCGCCGAGCAGGGCGTGCACGAGCTGAAGCAGCTCCTGCCCGACGGCATGGCCCAGTACGTACGCGTGTGACGACGCGGCCGGGCAGGACGTAACCGATTTTGTCATCTTGAAGGACATGCCATGTGCGGCATCGTAGGTGTTATTTCCCAATCCCCTGTCAACCAGCTGATCTATGACAGCTTGCTGTTGCTGCAGCATCGCGGTCAGGACGCAGCGGGCATCGCGACGGCGGACGGCAGCAATTTCCACATGTACAAGGCGAACGGCATGGTGCGCGACGTGTTCCGCACGCGCAACATGCGCAGCCTGCCCGGCACCTTCGGCATCGGCCAGGTCCGCTATCCGACGGCCGGTTCGGCGTCGAGCGAAGCCGAGGCACAGCCGTTCTACGTGAACGCGCCGTTCGGGATCATCCTCGCGCACAACGGCAACCTGACGAACTGGCAACAGCTGAAGGACGAGATGTTCCGGATCGACCGCCGGCACATCAACACCAATTCCGACAGCGAAGTGTTGCTGAACGTGTTCGCGCACGAGCTGCAACTGTCGACCACCGGCCTGGAGCTCGATCCGGCCTCGCTGTTCAAGGCAGTCGCGGGCGTGCACCGCCGTCTGCAGGGCTCGTACGCGATCGTGTCGCTGATCGCCGGCTACGGCCTCGTCGCGTTCCGCGATCCGTTCGGCATCCGCCCGCTCTGCATCGGCAAGCTCGAAACCGAACACGGCACCGAATGGATGGTCGCGTCGGAGTCGGTGGCCGTCGAAGGCATCGGCTTCGAATTCGTGCGCGACGTGGAGCCGGGCGAAGCGATCTTCATCGACAAGGCCGGCAACTTCCACAGCCAGCAGTGCGCTGAAAATCCGACGCTCAACCCGTGCATGTTCGAATACGTGTACCTCGCGCGTCCGGATTCGTGCCTCGACGGCGTGCCCGTCTACAACGTGCGCCTGCGCATGGGCGATTACCTCGCCGAGAAGATCCGCCGCGAGCTGCCGAACGTGCCGATCGACGTCGTGATGCCGATCCCCGATTCGTCGCGTCCGGCGGCGATGCAGGTCGCGGCGAAGCTGGGCGTCGAGTATCGCGAAGGCTTCTTCAAGAACCGCTACGTCGGCCGCACGTTCATCATGCCGGGCCAGGCCGTGCGCAAGAAGTCGGTGCGCCAGAAGCTCAACGCGATGAGCATCGAGTTCAAGGACAAGCACGTGCTGATCGTCGACGATTCGATCGTGCGCGGCACCACGTCGCACGAGATCGTGCAGATGGCGCGCGATGCGGGCGCGAAGTCGGTGATCTTCGCGTCGGCCGCGCCGCCCGTGAAGTTCCCGAACGTGTACGGCATCGACATGCCGACGCGCGGCGAGCTGGTCGCTCACGGCCGCACCGATGAGGAGGTCGCGAAGATCATCGGCGCCGACCACCTGATCTATCAGGACGTCGACGACCTGCGCCGCGCGGTGCGCGACATCAACCCGAAGCTGGAAGGCTTCGAGGCGTCGTGCTTCGACGGCAACTACATCACCGGCGCCGTGACGCCCGAGTACCTCGACGCGATCGAGCGCGCGCGCCTCGCACCGGCATCGCAGGCCGATCGCGACACCGCGAGCGACACCGCGCGTTCGCAGATGAACCTGCAGCTGTCGGTGGAGTGACGCCGGCGCACGCTTGCGACGAAGCGTGATAGGATGGCGCCTTGCGTCGATTTGATTCAGCTTGCGGACGCGGGGCGATCTCCCAAAACAGCTAAAGCGAAGGCCGGCGGCAGCCGGCCCGAGTCGACCGCTGTCGTACCGCACCGAAGCCCGCTGATGCCGACGCATAGCGGGCTTTTTGTTTTGGCCTGATTTGTGGCTGGGCGCGCGCGATGCGCGGCCCTCGAATACGGAAAACGGAACATGGACGACTCCCTCAACTTCGACACGCTCGCCGTGCGCGCGGGCACGCAGCGCAGCGACTACAACGAGCACTCGGAAGCGCTGTTCCTCACGTCGAGCTTCTGCTTCAAGAGCGCAGCCGACGCAGCGGAGCGCTTCGCGAATTCGGAAGACTATTTCACCTATTCGCGCTTCACGAACCCGACGGTCTCCATGTTCCAGGATCGTCTCGCGGCGCTCGAAGGCGGCGAGGCGTGCATCGCGACGGCATCCGGGATGGCCGCGATCATGTCGGTCGTGATGTCGGCGCTGCAGGCGGGCGATCACCTCGTCAGCTCGCGCAGCCTGTTCGGTTCGACGCTCGGGATGTTCTCGCAAATCTTCAGCAAGTTCGGCATCACGACGACCTTCGTCGATCCGACCGACCTGAACGCATGGCGCGAAGCGGTGCGGCCCGAGACGAAGATGTTCTTCCTCGAAACGCCGTCGAACCCGCTGACCGAACTCGCCGACATCGAAGCGATCGGCAAGATCGCGAAGGCCGCGAACGCGCTGTTCGTCGTCGACAACTGTTTCTGCAGCCCGGTGCTGCAGCAGCCGCTGAAACTCGGCGCGGACGTCGTGATGCACTCGGCGACCAAGTTCCTCGACGGCCAGGGCCGCGTGCTCGGCGGCGCGCTGGTCGGCTCGAAGGAATTCATCATGGGCAAGGTGTTCCCGTTCGTGCGCAGCGCGGGCCCGACGTTGTCGGCGTTCAACGCATGGGTGCTGCTGAAGGGGATGGAGACGCTGTCGCTGCGCGTCGAGAAGCAGTCGGCGAATGCGCTCGAAATCGCGCGCTGGCTCGACGCGCATCCGGCCGTGGCGCGCGTGTTCTATCCGGGGCTCGAATCGCATCCGCAGTACGAGCTCGCGAAGCGGCAACAGAAGGCGGGCGGTGCGATCGTGTCGTTCGAGCTGAAGGGCGACACGCCCGAGCAGCAGCGCGCGAACGCATGGCGCGTGATCGACGGCACGCAGCTGATCTCGATCACCGGCAACCTCGGCGATACGCGCACGACGATCACGCATCCGGCGACGACCACGCACGCGCGCGTCACGCCGGAAGCGCGCGCGGCCGCCGGGATCACCGAGGGGCTGATCCGCCTCGCGGTCGGCCTCGAGTACGCGGGCGATCTGCGCAACGATCTCGCGCGCGGCCTCGGCGGCTGAGCGCGACAGCACGGCGTTCTGCGCCGGTCATGCAACGGGCCGCTCGACATCGAGCGGCCCGTTTTTTTTTGCCTGCCGTGTTTCTGCCGGCGACGCACGCACGCGCACGCGCCGCGCGAATCAGCCGGCGTGCGTGGCCTGCCGCGGCGCGTCGCGCATCGCGTCCATCATCCAGCGCAGCGTGTCGTCGAGCGGCGTCACCGGCAATTCGCCAACCGCGCGCCGCAGCTTGTCGCGCGAGCCGCTCAGGCGCTTCACTTCGTTGTGCCGCACGAAGCGCGGATCGATCGTCACGTCGATCACGTAGCCGGCGATGCGCGACAGCATCGCGAGCACTTCCTTCAGCGAATACGCGCGCTCCGAGCACACGTTGAACGTCTCGCCGGCCGGCGCGGCTTCGAGCAGCTTCAGATACGCGGCCGTCACGTCGCGCACGTCGGAAAAATCGCGGCTCACGTCGAGATTGCCCAGAGAGATGCGCGGCGCGCGGCTCGCATAGTGCGACACGAGCTTCGGCAGCAGGTAGGCATCGTCCTGGCCCACGCCCGTGTAGTTGAACGGCCGTGCGATCACGATCGGCAGGCGATCGGCCCACAGCTTCGCCGCGTATTCCATCGCGAGCTTGCTGACCGCATAGTCGTTCGCCGGCGCGGGCGCGACCGTTTCGTCGATCACGCCGGCCGTCGAGTTGCCGTAGATGTTCGCGCTGCTCGCGAGCAGCACCGCCGACGGACGGCGGTCGAGGCCCGCGAGCGCGGCCAGCAGGTTGCGCGTGCCGACGATGTTGACCGCGTAGGTCTGCGACGGCTCGTCGCGTGCGACGTGCGCGCGGGCCGCGAGGTGCACGACGGCATCGGGGCGCGCATCGGCGACCGCCGCGCGCATCGCGTCGGCGTCGAGCAGATCGACCGGCAGCAGCGTGCAATTTGCGAACGCCGGGTCGTCCGGGCGCGCCGTGCCGGGCGCGACCGTGCCCCACACGTCGTAGCCGGCCGCGGCGAGGCGCTGCGCTATGTAGCGGCCGGTGAAGCCGGTCACACCCGTGACGAACGCACGGCGCGACGGGCGGCCGGCCTCAGTACGTGTCATGTTGACGATTCCGCGTCAGGTCCGCCTCGACCATCATCTGGCAGAGTTGCTCCAGCGTCGTCTGCGGCGCCCAGCCGAGCTTGGACTTCGCCTTGTCCGCGCTGCCGATCAGCAGATCGACCTCGGCAGGGCGGTAGAACTTCGGATTCACTTCGACGAGCACGTTGCCGTTCGATGCGTCGAGCCCGCGTTCCTTCTCGCCCTTGCCGGTCCATTCGATCTGGTAGCCGGCCGCCGCGAACGCCATCTGCACGAAGTCGCGCACGGTCTCGGTGCGGTTGGTCGCGAGCACGTAGGTGTCGGGCTCGTCGACCTGCAGCATCCGCCACATCCCTTCGACGTATTCGAGCGCAAAGCCCCAGTCGCGCTTCGCGTCGAGGTTGCCGAGCTCGAGCTTGTTCGCGTGGCCGAGCGTGATCTTCGCGACGGTGTCGGTGATCTTGCGCGTGACGAACTCGCGGCCGCGCAGCGGCGATTCGTGATTGAACAGGATGCCGCTGCAGCCGAACAGCCCGTACGACTCGCGATAGTTGACCGTCATCCAGTGCGCGTACAGCTTCGCGACGCCGTACGGGCTACGCGGATAGAACGCGGTCGTTTCCGTCTGCGGAATCGCCTGCACCTTGCCGAACATCTCGGACGTCGACGCCTGATAGAAGCGCGTCTTCGGGCTCACCACGCGGATCGCCTCGAGCAGGTTCAGCGGGCCGATGCCGGTCACCTCGGCGGTCGTCGCGGGCTGATCGAACGACACGCCGACGAAGCTCTGCGCAGCGAGGTTGTACAGCTCGTCCGGCTGCGTGCGTTCGAGCAGCCGCAGGCTCGAGCCGGCATCGGTCAGATCGTGTTCGACGAGCGTCAGGTTCGGATGCGTGGCGACGCCCAGTTCCGCGATGCGCCAGAAGTTCACCGAGCTCGTGCGACGGTAGGTGCCCGTTACTTCGTAGCCCTTGTCGAGCAGCAGCTTGGCCAGATAGGCGCCGTCCTGCCCGGTGATCCCCGTGATGATGGCCTTCTTGCGAGTTTGGCTCATGGCAATGTCCTGGTCGAAACGATGGATTGAGAAAGTCAGGCGGTCGTGCGCGCGGCGGCCGGCAATGCGCTGCGAGCGGGGCCGCGGGTCAGGCGTCGCTCGAAGCCGTACCAGCTCAGCGTCGCGTAGGCGAGCGTGATCGCGAGCGCGAGCGCGGCCGTGACGAAGCGGTTCAGGTGCAGCGGCCACAGCGCGTACAGCACGCTCAGGTGGATCAGGTAGACCGTGTAGCTGACGGTGCCGACGTAGACGAGCAACGGGTTCGTCAGCACGCGCTGCACGATGCCGCGGCCGCGCAGTGCGATCACGACGATCGACGTGCAGAGCAGCAGCGAGATGCTGTAGAGCGCGGCGTTCGACAGCGGCGTGTTGGCCGCGCGAAAGCGCGGGAACGACAGGTGCAGCCAGCCGAGGATCGCCAGCGCGACGAGCGCGCCGACGATCGCGAGCGGATAGAACGGCTCGAGCGCGCGACGGTCGCGGCGCAGCAGGATGGCGAGCAGCGCGCCGGCGGCGAGCAGGTCCATCCGGAACGGCGTCAGGTAGTAGATCGGCCAGAACGAATCGAACCACGGCGTCGCGATCGCGCGCAGCACGGGCGCCGCGACGACGAGCGCGGCGGCCACCCACAGCAGCGCGCGCTCCGAACACCACAGCACGATGAACGGCCAGAAGATGTAGAACTGCTCCTCGACGGCGAGCGACCACAGCACGTTCAGGCTGTCGTGACCGATGCTGCCGAGCGACAGCCCGATGTTGGTCGAGAAGAACGCGAACCACGGCCAGTGCGGCAGCCAGCTCGCGCCGAACAGCAGCGTCGACACGACCAGCAGCAACACGTACGGCGGCAGGATGCGCCGCACGCGGCGTGCGTAGAAGTGGCCGAAATACGACTGCCCGCGCGCCTTGCGCTCCAGCAGGATGCCGGTGATCAGCAGCCCGCTCAACACGAAGAACAGATCGACGCCCATCCATAGCGGCGCCTTCAGCGCGTGCTGCAGGAACACGGCGCCGACCGCGATCGCGCGCAGCCCGTCGAGCTGCACGATGCGGCCGTGTTGCGGCGGCGCGCCAGCGGCCTGGTGCGACAGGTTCGTCATCGCGCCGCTCCTTCGCGACGCGCGGCCAATGCGCCGCCGTGCCGCGCATTCGATGCGTGAACGTAATCCATGCGTTTAAATGAAATATCGAATCGAAATCGATTCTAGGGAAAAGAAATCGGCAAAAAAACGCAGCCCATTTATTCGCCTGGAAAGATTCGAATTGCGCGCAATTCGTGCGCTGCATGAAAGGTTTGCAGGCCGTGTGCCCCGTGTGGCGGGCCGATGCGGCATTTTCTACGGGACGCCGAACCAACACGCGGTCGTTATTGCCGCATTCCCGCCATTTCTTTGCTGCGCGTCGCGAGATATTTCATACGGAAACATCCCCAAATATTTCCAAATTTCTTGTGATTATTTTTGCTTGTAACCTGCATCGCGACGTTTGAAACCCATTTAGTGACAGGGCGTTTGCACGGGCCTTTTTGCCGCGCCGCCGGTCGCTTTTGCATCGAGTCTGGAGAGCGCATTGCGACGTGTGATTCTGGTTGGCATGGCCGTATGCGCGGCGCTCGCGGCGAGCGCCGCCCCGGCCGAAAACGTGTTGCCCGCGACCACGTCGTGGATCGGCAATACGTTCGGCTATGGCGACGGCAGCTGGACGCAGATCGATATCCGCGCGATCGCGGTCACGCCCGACGGCAAGGTGTATACGAACGCGCCGTGGGACGAGAGCGGCGCTGAAGCGAGCGTCTATCAGGACGGCAAGATGCTCGGCTTCGCCGGCGGCACGCACGGCTGGGGCAACCTCGGCGGCAGCGCGGTCGCGGTCAACGGCAAGTACGCGTACGTCGCGATCGGCGTCGGCAACGAGCGCGGCCATCTGCAGTCGCCCGGCATCTGGCCGGACAAGGGCAAGCAGTGGTTCGGCATTTCACGGCGCACGCTCGGCGACATGAAACAGCCCGCGCCGTTTCGCGCGGCGCCGCAGGTCGCGCCCGGCGGGCGCGCCGATGCGGGCCGCGCACGGATGGCCGCGAGCTTCATGGTGATGAACGAGGTGGCGGCGCCGGCACGCTCGGAGGTGGGCGAGTCGAAGGCCGAAGTGGGCGGCCTCGCCGCGGACGACAAGACCCTGTTCGCAACGAACCCGACGCACGACGAAGTCGACGTGTACGACGCCGACACGATGCAGAAGAAGGCCACCTGGAGCGCGCACGAGCCGGGCCGCATCGCGCTGGCCGGCGACGGCACGCTGTGGCTGCTGACCGACACGCTCACCGGCCCCGCGCGGCTCGCGCACGTGCGCGCCGACGGCCGCAAGCTCGACGACGCGCCCGCGCTGCCCGAAGGCACCGCGGCGGTGGACGTGGCGGTCGATGCGAAAGGGCGCGTGCTGATCGCGGACAACGGCCCGCGCCAGCAGGTGCTGATTTTTTCGAAGGGCGGCCACGGCTATGCGCCGTCCGGCACGCTCGGCGAGCGCGGCGGCATCTTTGCCGGCCCGGTGCCGGGGCGTCCGGGGCCGCAGCGCTTCAACGGCTTGACCGGTGTCGGCGTCGATCGCGCCGGCAACGTGTACGTGTCGATGAACGGCATCGGGCCGCGCCACGACACGATCGGCGCCGGGCTCGGCGCGGTGCTCGAAAGCTACACGCCCGACGGCAAGCTGCGCTGGCAGGTGCAGGGGCTGCTGTTCGTCGACGGCGCGTGGCTCGATCCCGCGCGGCCGAACAGCGTGTACACGGGCAACAAGCGCTTCGAGCTCGACCTGTCGAAGCCGCCTGGGCAGGACTGGAAATACGTCGGGTTCCTGTCGAACCGCTTCAAGTATCCGGACGACCCGGTGTTCCACACGGACCAGTATCCGGGCATGCCGTTCGCGCGCCGCCTCGACGGCCGCACGTTCCTGTACCTGACCGACATGTACGCCGATCACCTGAAGATCTACCGCTTCGACGCCAAGCGCGACGGCGAGGTCGCGATTCCGTCGGGGCTGATCGCGGGCCGCGCGCGGCCGGTCGACAAGGTGCCGAACAAGCCGCCGGGCGGCGACTGGATCTGGCGCGATGCGAACGGCAACGGCCGGCTCGACGCCGACGAATTCACGATCAACACGACCGGCAAGGCGAAGGCGGGCGGCTGGGGCTGGTGGGTCGACACGAAGGGCGACATCTGGCGCACGAGCGACGTGCGCGGCATCCATCGCTTCGCGTACGGCGGCGTCGACAAGGCCGGCAACCCGATCTATTCGTACGACAAGGTCACGACCTATCCGATGCCGCAGCCGTTCACGCAGCTGCGCCGCGCGCTCTACGAGCCGCAGACCGACACGCTGTACGTGACCGGCTATACCGCGGACGCGCCGCCGCAACCGGGCATCAACAAGGAGGTCGGCCGCGTGCTGGTGCGCTTCGACAAATGGTCGA
This sequence comes from Burkholderia sp. B10, assembly GCF_004368385.1. NCBI lineage: Bacteria > Pseudomonadati > Pseudomonadota > Betaproteobacteria > Burkholderiales > Burkholderiaceae > Burkholderia > Burkholderia sp. B10. The sequence goes on from NZ_PQMX01000011.1 coordinate 86,337, forward strand.
GCGGCTCGCCGGTGCTGCGCTACCAGGTCGCGTTGCCGTGGCAGCTCGACGCGAAGCCGATCTTCGATCTGATCGGGATCACCGTCGAGGGCCGCTACCTCTTCACGGTCGAGCCGGTCGGGAAGATCCACGTGTACGACAAGGAAACCGGCAAGGAAGTGGGCGTGATGAGCCCCGGTGCGGAGGTCGGCCGCGCGTCGGGCTGGGTCGACGTGCCGTTCGGCATCAGCGCGTTCCGGCGCGAGAACGGCGAATACCTGGTGTTCGTCGAGGAAGACGCGCGCGGCAAGGTGCTGATGTACCGCTGGAAACCGTAACGGCCGATAGGCAAGAGCATGGACAAAGGCATACTCAAGAACGTTTCGATCAACTTCATCGGGCTGATCCTGCCGACCTTCGTGTCGCTGGTCACGGTGCCTGCGTACATCCATGCACTCGGCGTGGAGCGCTACGGCGTCGTCAGCCTCGTGTGGACGCTGATCGGTTATTTCGGGATCCTCGATCTCGGGATGAGCATGGCCGCGCAGAACCACATCTCGAAGGCGCTCGCGAGCGGCGATGCGGCCGAAAGCGCGCGCGTGTTCTGGAGCGCGTTCTGGCTCAATCTCGGCACCGGCATCGCGGGCGGCCTGCTGATCTACTTCGGCGCGTTCGTCTATACCGCGTACTTCACGAAGGTGTCGGCGGCGATGCAGCACGAGGTGTATCTCGCGCTGCCGTGGCTCGCGCTCGCGATTCCGCTCGCGAACGTGTCGTGGGTGTTCGCCGGCGCGATCAACGGCGCGGAACGCTTCGGCGTGTTCAACACGAACCAGACGATCGGCACGTTCCTGTTCCAGCTGTTGCCGCTCGGCGCCGCGTGGTGGATCGCGCCGAACCTGCAGACGGTGCTCGCCGCGGCGGTGGTCGCGCGGCTGATCGCGGCGGTGATGCTCGGCCACGCGAGCATCAAGGTGCTCGGCATCCGCCGCATCGATCCGCCGCAGTGGGGCACCGCGAAAGGGCTGTTCAACTTCGGCGGCTGGATGCTGATCGCGAGCATGGCCAGCATGATCGCCGACACGCTCGACCGCGTGATGCTCGGCGCCGGCATGGGCGCGAAGTTCGTCACCTACTACACCGTGCCGCAGAACCTCGTCACGCGGCTCAACATGCTGCCGAACGCGCTGGTGCGCACGCTGTTTCCGCGCCTGTCGGCGGTCGGCCGCGATCACGCCGACACGCTCGCGCGCCAGTCGCTCGAATTCCTGAACGGCGTGTTCACGCCGGTCGGCATCGTCGCGATCTTCGCGCTCGCGCCGTTCCTGACGCTGTGGGTCGGCGCCGATCTCGCCGCGCATTCGGCGCCGGTCGGGCGCGTGCTGGTGATCAGCGTGTGGCTCGTCGGGCAGGCGAGCGTCACGCGCATCCTGATCCAGTCGCAGGTCAATCCGGCGCGCGCCGCGTTCGCGGGGCTCGTCGAAATGCCGTTCTTCGTCGGCGCGCTGTGGTTCGGCATTCATCACTTCGGGCTGATCGGCGCGGCGGTGGTCGTCGCCGTGCGCGCGCTGGTCGACTACGGCGTGCTGCTCTACCTGTCGGCGATCCGGATGCGCGCGATCGTGCTCGACATGCTCGCGCATCTCGCCTTCCTGCTCGCGAGCCTGCTGCTCGCGCAAGCATGGTCGGGGCTCGGCGAGTCGATCGGCCTGTGCGCCGTCGTGCTCGTGCTGAACCTGGCGTGGTCGCTCACGATGACTCCTGGGCTGCGCGCGCTCGTGCGCGACCTGTTCGTCCGTCTCAATGCGAGGAAAACCGTATGAATCGCGATCTGGCGGAACACGCCTTGAACTTCGCCACGGCCGACGCGGCCGCGGCCGGCGATGCCGTACTGCGCCGCACCGAAGCGCCCGCTCGCGCGAGCGCACGCGATGCGTCGCGTCCGCTGCGCGTCGCGATCGTCCACGACTGGCTCGTCACGTATGCGGGCGCCGAGCGCGTGCTCGAACAGATCATCGCGTGCTTTCCCGACGCGGACCTGTTCAGCCTCGTCGATTTCCTCGACGACCGCGCGTTCGTGCGCGGCAAGCCCGTGACGACTTCGTTCATCCAGAAGCTGCCGTTCGCGCGCACCAAGTACCGCAGCTACCTGCCGCTGATGCCGCTCGCGATCGAGCAGCTCGACGTGTCCGACTACGACCTCGTGATCTCCAGCAGCCATGCGGTCGCGAAGGGCGTGCTGACCGGCCCGGACCAGCTGCACATCAGCTACGTGCATTCGCCGATCCGCTATGCGTGGGACCTGCAGCATCAGTATCTGGAGCAATCGAATCTGACGCACGGGCCGAAGTCGCTGCTCGCGCGGATGATCCTGCATTACATCCGCAACTGGGACACGCGCACCGCGAACGCGGTGGACGGCTTCATCGCGAACTCCGCGTTCATCGCGCGGCGCATCCGCAAGGTGTACCACCGCGACGCGGCGGTGATCTTTCCGCCGGTGGACGTCGACGGCTTCTCGCTGAACGACGTGAAGGACGACTTCTACCTGACCGCGTCGCGGATGGTGCCGTACAAGAAGATCGACCTGATCGTCGAAGCGTTTTCGCGCACGCCGGAGCGCAAGCTCGTCGTGATCGGCGACGGCCCCGAGATGCAGAAGATCCGCGCGAAGGCCGGCCCGAACGTCGAGATCATGGGTTACCAGCCGTTCGCGGTGCTGCACGACCGGATGCGGCGCGCGAAGGCGTTCGTGTTCGCGGCCGAGGAGGATTTCGGAATCTCGGTGGTCGAGGCGCAGGCGTGCGGCACGCCGGTCATCGCGTACGGCAAGGGCGGCGCGCTCGAAACGGTGCTCGAGCCGACCTCGCACGCGCATCCGACCGGGTTGTTCTTCGACGAACAGACGCCGCATGCGATCGTCGCGGCGGTCGACGAGTTCGAGCGGGCGCCGCAGCGCTTCGCGCCGCGTGCGTGCCGCGCGAACGCCGAGCGCTTCTCCGCCGACACGTTCAGGCAGCGCTTTCTCGACTACGTCGAGGCGGCGCTGCCGGGCTCGACCGCGCAGCGCAGTACGGCCGTCGCGCCGCTGCCGGTCGCGCGCGGCCCGGCGACGCTCGTGCTGGACCAGAGCGGCGTGCTCGGCGGCGCGGAGCTGTCGCTGCTGGAGATCATGAAGCACATGCGCGCGAACGCCGACGTGCTGCTGTTCGACGACGGCCCGTTTCGCGCGGCGCTAGGCGAGATCGGCGCGCGCGTCGACGTGCTCGACCAGGGCGCGCTCGCCGGCGTGCGCAAGCAGGGCGGCGTGTCGGCCGGCGCGTTGAAGCAGCTCGTCGCGCTCGTGCGCAACGTGGCGCGGCGCGCGCGCCGTGCGGAAGTGATCTACGCGAACACGCAGCGCGCGATGGTGGTCGCGGCGCTGGCCGGGCGGCTCGCGCGCAAGCCGGTGGTCTGGCATCTGCGCGACATCGTCAGCGGCGACCATTTCGGCGGCAAGCAGCTGAAAGCGATCAAGTATTGCGCGCGGTTCGGCATCACGCGCGTGATCGCGAACTCGGACGCGTCCGCGCAGGCGTTCCGTGCGTTGACCGGCTTCACGCCGCAGCACGTCGACGTGGTGTTCAACGGCATCTCGGCCGGACCGTTCGACGCGCTGGAGAACGTCAGCCAGGCCGCGTTGCGCGCACGCTTCGGGCTGCCGGAGCACGCGTGGCTGGTGGGCTCGTTCAGCCGGCTCGCGCACTGGAAGGGGCAGCATCTGCTGCTGGAAGCCGCGACGCGCCATCCCGACATGCACGTCGTGCTGGTCGGCGCGCCGCTGTTCGGCGAGGACGAGTACGCGGCGCAGCTGCACGAGACGGTCGCGCGGCACCGGATGGGCGATCGCGTGCACTTCCTCGGGTTCCAGCGCGACGTGGCCGCATGCATGAAGGCGGTCGACATGGTCGCGCACACGTCGATCACGCCGGAGCCGTTCGGGCGCGTGATCGTCGAGGGGATGCTGGCGCGGCGGCCGGTGGTCGCGGCGCGGGCGGGCGGCGTCGTCGAGATCATCGAGGACGGCGAGAACGGGCTGCTGTGCGAGCCCGGCAACGCGGCCGCGCTGGCCGATGCGCTCGGCAGGCTCAAGCACGACGGCGCGCTGCGCGAGCGGCTGGTCGCGAGCGGGCGGGCGACCGCGGTGCGGCGGTTCGGCACCGAAACCTATGTCGAGCGGGTCGAGAAGATCCTCGCCGATACGGCGAAGGCCGCGAAGGCGAAGAAGCGCTAGGCGCGAGGCGTCGAGGCGTGTCGATTCTTGTCGGCACGAGGCGGCGAGGAGGGGCCCTCATGCAGTGGTGCGCTGCATGAGGGCCTCTTGTTGTTTGGCGCGCACGATGCGGCGCGCGGGGCGTCATCGTAGCCGTAGTCGAAGATGCGCAACGCCGGCTCGTCGATCGGTGCTCTCTCGGCGGGTGCGGTTTTGCTTCTGGTTCCGCTTTGGTTTCTATGTGCCGCGTCGGGGCAGCCGACGCGTGGCTGTGGGCGGGAGCGAGTGGTCGTTTGCGGGGTAGCACGAGACGCGGCCGGAAGGCGGCGCTGATGCAGAGCCGGCTCGGTCCGCCTCTGGGGCAACTGCGGCAACTGCGGCAACTGCGGCAACAGCGGCAACAGCGGCAACAGCGGCAACAGCGGCAACAGCGGCAACAGCGGCAACAGCGGCAACCCCGGCAACCCCGGCAACCCCGGCAACCCCGGCAACCCCGGCAACTGCCGTGCAGCGGTCCGGCCGGCGTCGCGGCGGTTCCGCGTGGCGCCTGCATGCACGTGCGTGGAGCTTGCGCGCCGGCGTGTGCATGCTATCCAAGCGTACGCAGGACAGCATCCCATCCAAGCCCAGCGCTTCGCCGACGCTGCAAGCGCCAACTGTCCGCCCCATCGCGACGCACCTTGGCGGGCGGATCGCCGCGCTGCCGCTGAAACGGCGCCGCCCGGCCGAAGTCGGGCCGAGCGGGAGTGCCGCGTTCAGGCAGCCTGTTCGGGCGTCGGCGCGACGGCGCGCGCCGTACGCGCGGGCTTGAGGCTCGCCGACCACGTCATCGCCGGGCGTTCGAACAGCCGGTAGAACAGATACGCGACCGGAATCGCGGCGGCCATGAAGCCGAACGACGGCCAGATCGACAGCTGCAATTCCGAGTGGAACAGCACCGAGCCGAGGCACACGAACAGCGGCAGGTGGATCAGATACAGCGAATAGCTGAAGTCGCCGAACCAGCCGAGCAGCCGCAGCAGCGGCGTCGGGCGCGGCGGGCACGCGAGCGCGCGGTACAGGAAGCACGCGAAGCCGGCCGCCCACAGCTGGAACGCGCCGTACTGGCCGAAGTGGAACGCGCCGCAACCGGCGGCGAGCAACAGCGCGGCCGCGCCGTACCACCAGCGTGACGGCACGGCGGTCGCGCCGCGCGCGGGCTGGGCGCGCACGTCGGCGATCCACGCGCCGACCGTCCACGACAGCCAGTACGACGTGAAGAACTGCAGATCGTGCCGCTCGAGCAGCCACGCCGACGCGACGTTCACCAGCGCGACGGCCGCCACGATCGCCGGCATCCCGACGCGCCGGCGCAGCGCGAACAGCAGCGGATAGATCACATAGAACTGCACCTCGAGCGACAGCGTCCACAGCGCGCCGTTCGAGCCGTACGTGTAGCCCGCGACGCCCTGCAGCGACAGCAGGTTCACGACGAATGCGCTGAGCCCGATGTCGCGGATCTTGTGGCTGACCGGCGCGATCTGCAGGCTGATCGCATCCATCGCGAGCGTGAACAGCAGCGCGGCGAGCAGCACCGGATAGATGCGCGCGAAGCGGCGCGCCCAGAAGTTCGGCGCATCGAGCCGGTACGCCGGGTTGGCCGCGAGCTTGAGCGCCGCGTTGCGGTGTATGCAGTAGCCGCTGATCACGAAGAAGATCGGCACGCCGGCCGACCCCCACGCGAACGGGAACGTCAGATAGCCGACGATCACGCTCGGGTCGAGCGCGTGGCCGTAAGCGCGATGGAAGCCTTGCATGCCGACCCAGACGACCTGCCGGCAATGAAAATAGGCGACGAGCAGCGCCGCGAACCCGCGCATCGCGTCGATCACGTGTTCCTTGTGATCGGCGACGGGCGGCGCAGTCAAAGGCGATCCGCTGAATGCTTGCATGCGATTCGAATCCTTGCGACGGATGAAGGGGATGGTCCGATCGTAATGCGCAAGAATTCGAGCGAATCAATAAAAAAATCCCGCCGGCGAATAACCGTATTTCGGATCGTGGTTTTATATCGGGGTGAAAGCGGGTTCGGACGGGGTGCAATTATTTGCGGATTTTTTTCTGATAGTTTGAAGATCCGGATGATTGATGCAAAGGAGCGGCAAGATGGATATGCATTGGATCGCGAGCGCAGCGGTACTGCTGGTCATGGCCGTGCTGTCGGCCTACCGCGAGGCGCTGAAGAACGAGCCGATTCGCCCCGGCGTCGAACGGGGCGGCGTCCCGTATATCGAGGAATTCGAATCGTAACTATTTGTATCCGAAGAATCGGTAATTTGTTTCCGTAGCGATGCCGTATGCGGCAATATCGACCGGATTATGAATTATCTGTTTTCCGGATGGTCGGATAATCGGTCCATATCGAAAACATGCGGATTGGAATTGGCTGCGCCGCCGGTTCCCGATAAACCGCCCGCAAAACATTCGCGCCGGGTCGCTGGGCGACGCGGCGCATTCAACGCAATCAGGATGCGAACATGTTGAAAGTCACCAAGGCCGTGTTCCCCGTTGCCGGTCTCGGCACGCGGTTCCTCCCAGCAACGAAGGCGAGCCCGAAGGAAATGCTGCCTGTCGTGGACAAGCCGCTGATCCAGTACGCGGTCGAGGAAGCGATCAACGCAGGTATCACGGAGATGATCTTCGTGACGGGGCGCAGCAAGCGCGCGATCGAGGATCATTTCGACAAGTCATACGAAATCGAGGCCGAACTCGAGGCGCGCGGCAAGGAAAAGCTGCTCGAGCTCGTGCGCGGCATCAAGCCGAGCAACGTGGACTGCTTCTACGTGCGTCAGCCGGAAGCGCTTGGGCTCGGCCATGCGGTGCTGTGCGCGGAAAAGCTCGTGCACGGCGAGCCGTTCGCGGTGATTCTCGCGGACGATCTGCTGCACGGCGAGCAGCCGGTGCTCAAGCAGCTCGTCGACGTGTTCGACCACTACCACAGCTCGGTGATCGGGGTCGAGACGATCGCGCGCGAGGACAGCCGCTCGTACGGCGTCGTCGAGGGCCGCGAATGGGAAGAGGACATCATCAAGCTGGCGGGCATCATCGAGAAGCCGGCGCCGGAAGATGCGCCGTCGAACCTCGGCGTGGTCGGCCGCTACGTGTTCATGCCGACGATCTTCGATCATCTGCGCCGGATCAAGCCGGGCGCGGGCGGCGAGCTGCAGCTCACCGACGCCGTGCAGTCGCTGCTCGCGAACGAACAGGTGCTCGCGTACCGCTACTACGGCACGCGTTTCGATTGCGGCAGCAAGCTCGGCTACCTGAAGGCAACCGTCGAGTTCGCGCTTCAGCATCCGGAAGTGAGCCGCGAATTCGAGGCGTATCTGCGTACCTGTCTGCCGGCGCTCGCTGCCGTCGCATAAGTAGCCCCGCTCCTTTCGCTGTTTCAGGTGGTGGTTGTTCCGTTGGCCCCGGCCGCTTCGCGCGCCGGGGCATTTTTGCGTGCGTACGTGCGATGCGGTGGCAACGGTGGGGTGGTGGGCGCGTCATGCGCGCGGTCGATCGGCCGCTGTCCGGGGGAGTGGGCTACGCGTGCGGCTGCCGGGCCGCTGCGTTGCGTGTCGCGACCGGCTGCGCGCGCGGGGTGGGGTGCGTGGCGGGTGCGCGCGTCGGGACGCGCACATGGGGGCACACACGTCCGCACGGACATGTCGGGACGCATATGTCGGGAGACACACGTTGGGGCGGCCACGTCGGGACACGCACGCCGGAGCGTACCCGGCGGGACACACGCGCCGGGACGCATATGTCGGAACCCACCTGTCGGGTCGGCCGTGTCGGGACGCACACATCGGGACGAGCACGTAGGCGCGCGTGTAGGGATGCACCCGTCAGGGCCTCTATGTTGGGATACGCACATCGGGACGCACCGGTCGGTCGCATATGCCAGGACGCACATCTCGCGATGCACCCATCGAAGCGCGCACGTCGAGCCGCATCGGCCAGCGCTTACGGTTGGATGCGCGTGGCGGTTCGAGCACGTCGGCACGGAACGCGTATGCAACAAATCCATCGCGGCAACGTTAGCCGGGCTCGCAATCAACCACCCAACCCGCCGCGCGAACGTCGCCGGCCATAGCGCCGTCGTCGCTAAGATCCGCCGTTCCGTCAGCGCGCAGACGCGCTCGGCCGCGCCACGAAGTACCGCGCGAGCATCGCGGCGATCGGCTTCTTGAAGTCGAGCAGGCGCTTTTCGAGGTAGCGCCACGACAGATGAGCGAGCAGCACGGCGAGCGCGAACTGCAGCAGCTCGGGCAGCGCGTCGCGCACGAACGCGGGCATCGGCACGCGCGCGAACAGCGCGGGCATCGTGCCGAAGCGCGCCGGCACCAGGTTGTGGAACAGGTAGAAGCCGTAGCTGATCGTGCCGAGGTAGACGAGCGGCGCCCAGTCGAGCAGCGCGACGGCCGGATGGTCCGGCTCGGTGACGATCCACAGCATCAGCGAGCCGAGCGACGCCGACAGGCCGAGATCCGCGAGCCCCGTGACGACGTCCGGCAGCGGCGTGAGCGCGGGCAGCGCGAGAAAGAACACGACGCCCGCCGCGCCGACCCATCCCGGCGGCACGCGACGCAGGACGCCGCGGCCGTGATCCGCGAGCGCCATCGCACCCACGCCGCCCAGTGCGATCAGCGCGAAATTCCACGGCGAAAACGCGTAGATCAGCACCGGCGATGCATCGACCGCATACAGCGCGAGATGCGCGAGCGCACACAGCGCGACGGCCGCGATGCCGAGCGCGACATGGCGCGCGGCCGGCACCGCGAGCAGCGTGAGCGGCGCGATCAGATAGAACTGCTGCTCGACCGCGAGGCTCCAGAAGTGCGACGTGGAGCCCGGCCAGCCGTCCTTGACGACGCCGATCCAGTAATTGGACAGGAACGTCGCGTGCCACGCGAGGCCGAGTTTGACGCCGCGCTGGTAGAACAGCGCGTGCGCGATCGCGAGCGCGGCGAGCAGCAGGTAGTAGACGGGAAAGATCCGCAGCGCGCGCTTCGCGAGGAACAGCGCGAGCGCATGACGGCGCGTCATCGTGCCGCATTCGATCGCCTGACGGTTGCGATGCAGTTCGCCGACGATCAGGAATCCGCTGATGAAGAAGAACGTCCACACACCGAGCTTGCCCACGTCGACGGCGAGGACGTGGCCCTTGTGGGACAGGAAAACGAGAATGACGGCGATGGCTCGCAGGCCGTCGAGTCCTTTGACGTATCTGACTTCGCGCATGAAGGCATCCGGGGCACTGAGCGAGGCCAGTATAGGTGCGCAAATATCGAACGTAATTCGCGTTCGGCTGCGTTCGAGCACTGCGTTCGACGCATACGTGCAGGCGTTTTTCGATGCTCGAACGTCGGCGAAGTCGGTCGAGCGCAACAAAACCTGCGGGAAACCCCGCGAAAACGCACAAAAGTACTCCACGAAGCGTCGACGCGCTTGTAGAATCCGGCGTTGAAGCGCGCGCGTTGCACGCTTCGTGTATCCAACGACCACACCTGGTAGGAGAAACATGGCGACTTCCGCAAAAAAGGTGGCCAAGAAGGCTGCCGCACCGGCCACCAAGAAAGTGGCTGCCAAAAAGGCTGCGCCCGCGAAGAAAGTAGTGGCCAAGAAGGCTGCCGCGAAGGCAGCACCGGCCGCTCCGACGCCGCTGAAGGACAAGTTCACGAAGGCATCGCTCGCAACGCACATCGCTGAGCGCGCAGCTGTCGAAGTGAAGGCGGTCAAGGCAGTGCTCGTCGCACTCGAGAACGTCGTGCTGGGCTCGATCCACAAGAAGGGCGCGGGCGAATTCACGCTGCCGGGTCTGCTGAAGATCACGGCGCAAGTCGTGCCGGCGAAGAAGAAGCGCTTCGGCAAGGATCCGTTCTCGGGCGAAGAGCGCTGGTTCCCGGCGAAGCCGGCCAGCGTGCGCGTCAAGGCACGTGCGCTGAAGAAGCTGAAGGACGCCGCTGCGTAATGCAGCGTGACGGTCGCCGCGTCCACGCCGGCGACCGTTGCAACGTCCGACGATCCCCGTACGCGAAAGCGTGCGGGGATTTTTCATTGATGGCGTCGGCCGCCCGGCCGATCGTGTGCGGCACGACGCGATGTGCTCGCGCCGACCGATGCGCTCACGCGTGCAGCGCACGCGGCAAACGTGGCGAACGCGGCGCGCTGCAGCATGCAGTAGCCGGCGGCACGCGCGTGGCGGCTGGCGTCAGCTCGCGGTCCCGGCGTACGCAGCCTGCAACGCGGCAACGTCGAACTTCGTCATCTGCATCATCGCGGCGGCCACGCGCGCGGCCTTGACCGTGTCGCGATCGGCCATCATCGGGATCAGCGCGTCCGGCACGATCTGCCACGACACGCCGAACCGGTCGCGCAGCCAGCCGCAGCCGTCGGCGGTGCCGCCGTTGTCGAGCAGCGCGCTCCAGTAGCGGTCGAGCTCGGCCTGGTCCGCGCAGCTGACCATCAGCGAAACCGTGTGGTTGAACGTCTCGGTGCGCGGATGGCTCATCGCGATGAACGGCTGGCCGAACAGTTCGAATTCGACCATCCGCGTGCCGGCGGTCCCCGGTGCCGCGGTGACGCGCACGACCCGCGAGTTCGGGAAAATGCCCGCATAGAACGCCGCGGCGTCTTCGGCTTCGGTCGTATACCAGAGGAAGGGCGTGATCTTCTGAATCGTCATCGAGCGTCTCCTGTCAGGTGTCGGGGAAGGCTGGCAATGCGCCTCCCGCCATCGTTACGACGCACGACGTACGTCGAAATCGACAGCTGGCAGCATACGCGGTTCAGGTTCGGGCGGACGCCGGCAACACGTAGTGCCGGGCACGGGTTCGGCATGCGCTCCGGCATGCGACAGAGGGCCCGAGCGCCGCTGTCGAACGCCGCCGATACTGTCCGTCACTGGACGCGCATCGGGCGGCCGACATCGCGCCGCCACGCACGGGACGAAAAAAAACCAGCCGCGGCCGAAGCCGGGGCTGGTTTTGCAGTTCGGCGACATGGCGTCGAAGACGCCATGCACACCGGAAACGTACTTCTTAGAACTTGTGGCGCAGGCCGAGTGCGACGATTTCCTGCGAGCTCGTGCCGGCGACGCCGTACGAACCGATCGCTGCTTGCGCATCGGTGCCGTCCGCGTTCTTGCCGCTGGCGTGCTGATACGCGCCAACCAGGTAGACGTCCGTGCGCTTCGACAGCGAGTAGTCGGCGCCGAGCGAAACCTGATGGTACTTGCCGTTGTTGTTGCCGCTACCCTTCGTGTAGATGTAGCCGAGGCCCAGCAGCAGCGGTGCCGACGCCTGGTACGTGACGAACCCGCGACCCGTGTTGTACTTCTGGTTCGTACCGAACGTCGAGTTCGCGTCTGCCTTGTACTGCGCGTTGCTGTAGCCGGCGCCAACCGTGACCGGGCCGAACGCGTACTGCGCGGCAACCTGAGCGATGCCGATCGACGCCGCCGACGTGAACGCGTTGTTGATGAACGTGGTGCCCGAATCGCCGTCGAAGATCGAGTCCGACGTGCCTGCCCAGCCGGTGCGCTGGCCAGCCGCATTCAGTGCCGACGCGTTGCTTGCGTGGAAGTAGCCTGCAGCCACGCCGAGCGGGCCGTTGTTGTAGGCTGCTGCCGCTGCCCACGTCTGGCCCTTGCCGGTTGCGCCAGCGACGCCGCCGAGTGCGTACATGCCTTCGAATTGCAGACCGCCCCAGACCGGCGACGTGTACTTGATCGCGTTGCTGACGCGCAGGCTGTTGTCGTTGTTGTCGACGTCGCCCGGCGTAGCGAACACGCTGCCGAAGTAGTTGTCAGCCGTCACTGCCTGAACCAGGTCGACCAGCGGGTCGTACTGGCGGCCGAGCGTCAGCGTACCGTACTGGTCGCTCTGCAGGCCGACGAATGCCTGGCGGCCGAACATGCGCTGGCCTTGGCCCAGTGCGCCGTTCGTCGAGTTGAAGCCGTTTTCCACCTGGAAGATTGCCTTCAGGCCGCCACCGAGGTCTTCGGTACCCTTCAGGCCCCAGCGGGCACCTTGCAGGTTGCCGCTGCCCATCGACCACGAATTGTTGCCTTGACCAGCGTTACCGTGAATGTAGGTGATCGACGTGTCGATCACGCCGTACAGCGTGACGCTCGATTGAGCGTGAGCGGCGCCGGCTGCGCCCAGCAGGGCCAGCGACAGGGTCGAGAGAGCAAGTTTCTTCATCGTTGAGTATCTCCACGCAAGTGATTCGTGATTCGTTATTTGTTGCGGATTGGAGAATAGCTCAGTGCAATACGGGCAAGAAAGCCCAAAAAATAAAGTGTCTCCAAAAGGTAACAGAGCGAAAAAATCCATATATATCAAGCACATCAACAACTGTTCCTGTTTTTGAAACAGTTGACAAGTTGTGCGCTGCGATTGTTGCAACAGTTGATGCGCCGTGCAGCAACAGCACGTATTTCGCCGTTGTGTGCACAGAAATCGAAGTGTGCAAACGTTTGCCGATGCAGATGGCGGCGGCACGCGATGCAAACGGCATCTCAACGCGTCACGAAAGGGGCGACGGCGCGGGGCTTGCGAAACGCTGCGCGTTCGCGTAATGGCACGCGGCCGCTACGGCGTCAGTTGCCGGGCGCGCGCTTGGCGGGAGGCTGCGGCTGCGCCGATGCAGCGGGCAGCGGGTCGCCGCGGCGATGCGCATCGCCGCGCGCGGCCGCGAATTCCGCGCCGAGCAGCAGCACGGCCGCCGAGAAGTACAGCCACATCAGCAGCACGGCGAACGACCCGGCCGCACCGAACGCGCTCGCCGTGCCGGCCCGCGCCAGATACAGCGCGAACAGCTTCTTGCCGCCAGAGAACAGGATGGCCGACACGACTCCGCCGACCATGGCGTCGCGCCACGCGACGCGCGCGTCGGGCAGGAACTTCATCAACGCGGCGAACGCGCCGGCCAGCACCGCGATGCCGACGAAGAACTGCAGCACGTTGGTGATGAATACGTATGGCGAATCGCCGAGCAGCCAGGTGCCGACGAACGTGATCGCCGTGTCGAGCACCAGCGACACGATCAGCAGGAAGGCGACGCCGAGCACCAGCCCGAACGACACCAGCCGCACGCGCACGAGCCCGAGCATGCTCGACCAGCGGTTTTCGGTGCTCGGCCAGATCACGCTCAGCGCGGTGTTCAGCGACGCGAACGTCGCCGACGCGCCGATCGCGAGCGCCGCGAACGAAATCAGCGTGGCGATGCCGCCGCTGCTGCCCGCGCGATGCGCGTTCTGCACGATCGTCTGGATGCTGGCCGCCGCATCGTCGCCGATCAGCTGGTGCGCCTGCTCGAACACCTGGCCGCGCGCGGCGTCGTCGCCGAAGAACCAGCCGGCCACCGCGATCACCATCACGAGCGTCGGCGCGAGCGAGAACGCCGAGAAGAACGCGATGCTGGCGGCCATCGCCGAGCAGCGGTCGGAGGAGAAGCGCTTGAACGCGTTGAGTGCCCAGTTCGCCTGCTGCTGCGCGAGACGGGTGGCTTCGGACGTGATCGGTCGTTTCATGACGGTTCGGTCTGTTGATGAACGCGGGGCGTCGGTGGAGCGGGCATATCGGTATTGATCCGAGGATTCGATCATAGTTGCCTGAACTGTCTATAATTCCTTTCAGCTTCACCCCAACCCCACAAAAACGCCCGAGACCACCATGCTACAAATGTCCCGGCGCCAGTTCCTGAAGGTGACGGCCACGTCGCTTGCCGGATCGAGTCTTGCCCTGCTGGGCTTTTCTCCGACGCAAGCGCTCGCCGAAGTCCGACAGTACAAGCTGGCGCGCACAGTCGAAACGCGCAACACCTGTCCGTATTGCTCAGTCGGTTGCGGCATCCTGATGTACGGCCTCGGCGATGGCGCGAAGAACGCGCAGTCGAGCATCATCCACATCGAAGGCGACCCCGACCATCCGGTCAATCGCGGCACGCTGTGCCCGAAGGGTGCGAGCCTGATCGACTTCATCCACAGCCCGAACCGCCTGACGCGTCCCGAGTATCGCGCGCCGGGCTCGGACACGTGGCAGCCCATCTCGTGGGGCGACGCGCTCGACCGCATCGCGAAGCTGATGAAGGCCGACCGCGACGCGAATTTCGTCGAGACGACCGACGACGGCGCCAGGGTCAACCGCTGGCTGACCACCGGCATGCTGGCCGCATCGGCGGGCAGCAACGAAGTCGGCTACCTGACGCACAAGGCTGTGCGCAGCCTCGGAATGCTCGTATTCGATAATCAGGCGCGTGTCTGACATGGCCCGACGGTGGCAGGTCTTGCCCCGACGTTTGGCCGTGGAGCGATGACGAACCATTGGGTCGACATCAAGAACGCGGACGTGATTCTCGTGATGGGCGGCAATGCAGCCGAGGCCCATCCGTGCGGTTTCAAGTGGGTGACGGAGGCGAAGGCGCACCGCAAGGCGCGACTGATCGTCGTCGACCCGCGCTTTACGCGTACGGCGTCGGTCGCCGACTATTACGCGCCGATCCGCACCGGCACCGACATCGTCTTTCTGGGCGGCGTCATCAACTATCTGCTGACGAACGACAAGATCCAGCATGAGTACGTGAAGAACTACACGGACTTCTCGTTCATCGTGCGCGAGGATTTCGCGTTCAACGACGGCATCTATTCCGGCTACGACGCCGAGAAGCACGCGTACCCCGACAAGTCCAGCTGGGACTACGAGCGCGGCGACGACGGCTTCGTGAAGGTCGACCCGACGCTGCAGCATCCGCGCTGCGTCTACAACCTGCTGAAGCAGCACTACGGGCGCTATACGGCCGAGCTCGTCCAGCAGGTGTGCGGCACGCCGAAGGAGAAATTCCTGAAGGTGTGCGAGATGCTCGCGACCACGGCCGTGCCCGGCCGCGCCGGCACGGTGCTGTACGCGCTCGGCTGGACCCACCATTCGATCGGCGCGCAGATCATCCGCACCGGCGCGATGGTGCAGCTGCTGCTCGGCAACATCGGCATCGCCGGCGGCGGGATGAACGCGCTGCGCGGCCACTCGAACATCCAGGGGCTGACGGATCTCGGGTTGATGTCGAACCTCCTGCCCGGTTACATGACGCTCCCGATGCAGGCCGAGCAGGACTTCGACGGCTATATCAAGAAGCGCGCGCAGCAGCCGCTGCGGCCGAACCAGCTCAGCTACTGGAAGAACTACAAGGCGTTCCACGTCAGTTTCATGAAGTCGTGGTGGGGCGACGCGGCCAGCGCCGACAACAACTGGGCGTACGACTACCTGCCGAAGCTCGACAAGCAGTACGATCTGCTGCAGGCAATCGAGCTGATGAGTGCCGGCAAGATGAACGGCTACATCTGCCAGGGCTTCAACCCGCTCGCGGCCGCGCCGTCGAAGGCGAAGACGGCCGCCGGGCTCGCCAGGCTGAAGTGGCTGGTGGTGATGGACCCGCTCGCGACCGAGACGTCCGAATTCTGGAAGCCGCACGGCGATTTCAACGACGTCGACGCGTCGAAGATCCAGACCGAGGTGTTCCGGCTGCCGACCACGTGCTTCGCCGAGGAGAACGGCTCGCTCGTCAGTTCGAGCCGCGTGCTCCAATGGCACTGGAAGGGCGCGGAGCCGCCGGGCGAGGCGCGCAGCGATCTCGAGATCATGTCGGGGCTGTTCCTGCGGATGCGCAAGATGTACCAGGCGGAGGGCGGCAAGTACCCGGACCCGATCGTGAACCTCACGTGGCCGTACGCGAACCCCGAGAGCCCGACGCCCGAAGAACTGGCGATGGAGTTCAACGGCCGTGCGCTCGCCGACTTGCCCGACCCGAAGGATCCGACGAAGACGCTCGTGAAGAAGGGCGAGCAGCTCGCCGCGTTCGCGCAGCTGAAGGACGACGGCACGACCGCGAGCGGCTGCTGGATCTTCTGCGGCGCGTGGACGCAGGCCGGCAACCAGATGGCGCGACGCGACAACGCCGATCCGACCGGCATCGGCCAGACGTTGAACTGGGCGTGGGCGTGGCCGGCCAACCGGCGGATCCTGTACAACCGCGCGTCGTGCGACGTGAGCGGCAAGCCGTTCGACCCGACCCGCAAGCTGATCGGCTGGAACGGCAGCGCGTGGAAGGGCGCCGACGTGCCGGACTTCAAGGCCGACGAGCCGCCGGAGAACGGGATGGGGCCGTTCATCATGAATCCGGAAGGCGTCGCGCGCTTCTTTGCGCGCGCGGCGATGAACGAAGGCCCGTTCCCCGAGCACTACGAGCCGTTCGAGACGCCGCTCGCCGCGAACCCGCTGCACCCCGACAACCCGCAGGCGCTGAACAACCCGGCCGCCCGCGTGTTCGCGGACGACCGCGCGTCGTTCGGCAAGGTGTCGGAGTTCCCGCACGTCGCGACGACGTACCGCCTCACCGAGCATTTCCATTACTGGACCAAGCATGCGCGGCTGAACGCGATCATCCAGCCCGAGCAATTCGTCGAGATCGGCGAAGACCTCGCGAAGGAAGTCGGCGTCGCGCACGGCGATCGCGTGAAGGTGTCGTCCAAGCGCGGCTACATCGTCGCGGTCGCGCTCGTCACGAAGCGGATCAAACCGCTGACGATCGACGGCAAGAAGGTCCAGACGGTCGGCGTGCCGTTGCACTGGGGCTTCAAGGGAGTTGCGAAGCCCGGCTATCTCGCGAACACCCTGACTCCGTCCGTCGGCGACGGCAACTCGTACACACCGGAATTCAAGTCGTTCCTGGTGAAGGTCGAAAAGGCGTAAGGGGAAAGAGATGGCATTGCAATCGCTGGATATCAAGCGCGTCTCCGCCACCACGACGCCGCCGCCCACGGCGCGCGAACCGGTGACCGGGAGCGTCGCGAAGCTGATCGACGTATCGAAGTGCATCGGCTGCAAGGCATGCCAGACGGCGTGCATGGAGTGGAACGACCTGCGCGACGAGGTCGGCACCAACGTCGGCGTCTACGACAATCCGGCCGACCTGTCGGAGCACTCGTGGACGGTGATGCGGTTCGCCGAATACGAGAACCCGGCCGGCGACCTCGAGTGGCTGATCCGCAAGGACGGCTGCATGCACTGCGAGGACCCGGGCTGCCTGAAGGCGTGCCCGTCGCCGGGCGCGATCGTGCAGTACAACAACGGGATCGTCGATTTCCACGAGGAGAACTGCATCGGTTGCGGCTATTGCGTGACCGGCTGCCCGTTCAACGTTCCGCGGATCTCGAAGAAGGACCATCGCGCGTACAAGTGCACGCTGTGTTCCGATCGCGTCGCGGTCGGCCAGGAGCCGGCGTGCGTGAAGACCTGCCCGACCGGCGCGATCGTGTTCGGCACCAAGGAGGACATGAAGCAGCACGCGGCCGAGCGCATCGAGGACCTCAAGGAGCGCGGCTTCGAGCATGCGGGGCTGTACGACCCGCAGGGCGTCGGCGGTACGCACGTGATGTACGTGCTGCACCACGCGGACAAGCCGTCGCTGTACCACGGGCTGCCCGACAATCCGTCGATCAGCCCGATGGTGAAGCTCTGGAAGGGCATCGCGAAGCCGCTCGCGGTCGCCGGGCTCGCGCTCACCGCGCTGGCCGGGTTCTTCCATTACACGCGGGTCGGTCCGAACGAGGTCAGCGACGACGAGGAAGCCTCCGCCCGCGACGAGGCGCGACGCATCAAGGAGGACGCGAAATGAAGCACGACGACCCCAACCTGATCGTCCGCTACACGCCGAACGAGCGGAGCAACCACTGGATCACCGCGATCACGTTCGTGCTGCTCGCGCTGTCCGGGCTCGCGCTGTTCCATCCGTCGATGTTCTGGCTCACCGCGCTGTTCGGCGGCGGCCAGTGGACGCGGATTCTGCATCCGTTCGTCGGCGTCGTGATGTTCGTGTCGTTCGCGATTCTCGTGGTGCGCTTCTGGCATCACAACGTGCTCGACGCGGACGATCGGCAATGGCTGAAGCAGATCGGCGACGTGGTGAACAACCGGGAGGACCGGCTGCCGCCGGTGGGGCGCTATAACGCCGGACAGAAGCTGCTATTCTTCACGCTGGTGGCTTGCCTGCTGCTGCTCCTGCTGTCCGGGATCGTGATCTGGCGTCGCTATTTCTCGTTCTACTTCCCGATCGGCGTGATCCGCGCGGCGGCCGTCGTGCATGCGGCGGCGGCGTTCGTGCTGATTGCGAGCATCATCGTGCACATTTACGCGGCGTTGTGGGTGAAAGGCTCGATCGGCGCGATGGTGCGCGGCACCGTCACGCTGGGCTGGGCCCGCAAGCATCACCCGAAGTGGTTCCGTGAGAGCGTGAAGTAGCGCATCGGCGCGCACGCCACGCCGGCTTCGGCGTGGCGTTGCGCGAACCGCAGGAATCGCCCCCGAAGCGCCGATTCGTCGGCGCTTGTTTTTTGGAAGACATACTCGTGACACAACGCATTCTCGAGCCGACCGAGATCTCGGCACTCGATCATTCGGCCATTCCGCGCTTTCGTCTGCCGGAGCGCGGCTCCGTGTTTGCGGCGCGCGCCGCGCGGCTGCGCAAGCTCGCCGACCTGAACCCGATCAGCGGCTATCTGCGGCTGATGGCGACCGTGGCCGACGCGCAGCACGCGACGCTGCAGGCGCTGAACCTGCCGCTGCCGTCGCCCGAGGCGATCGCACGCGCGCAGCAGCATTCGATGCCGCTCGTGCCGGCGCTCGACGGCGAACGCAATCCGCAGTGGCGAGCCGTGCTGTACGAGCTGCTCGATCGCGTCGAAAGCGCCGGGCTCGTCAATCCGTCGCTCGCGAAGCTGCTCGACCGGCTGCGCCTGACGGCGCCCGCCGAACTCGACGCGCAGGCCGACGCGATCCTCGCGCTGCGCTTCGCCGAAGTCGACCCGGCCACCGCGCCGTTCCTGATGGCCGCGCTGCAGGTCGTGTGGACCGACCTCGCGAGCCGCGTCGCGCCGGCCGACGTGCCGTATCTCGACCAGCCCGGCTTGTGCCCGGTGTGCGGCACGCACCCGGTCGCGAGCGTCGTGCGCGTCGGCGGCCAGTTCCAGGGCTACCGCTTCCTGCAATGCGGGCTGTGCACGACCGAGTGGCACATGGTGCGCACCAAGTGCTCGCACTGCGATTCGACCAAGGGCATCGCGTACCACGGGATCGAAGGCGGCAGCGAAGCGGTGAAGGCCGAATCGTGCGACGAATGCAAGACCTATCGCAAGATCGGCTATCAGGAGAAGGACTACGAATTCGAGCCGCTCGCCGACGATCTCGCGAGCCTCACGCTCGACCTTCTGATGAACGAAGCCGGCTACCAGCGCAGTTCGCCGAACCCGCTGCTGTGGCCCGACGTGTCGCGCGAAGCGGACGCCGACCGAGCAGACTGAGCGCGTGACACCGCAGCCCGCCGCGCGCCGGCTGCGGGCCGCGCATCGAAATGGAGCCACTTCGACGTGACCGAACCCGGTTTGAATGAACTGAATGCCGTCCTCGCGCGCGTGCCGTCGGTGGAGCGCGTGTTGTCGTCGGCGCCGCTGCAGCCGCTGCTCGCCGACTACGGCCGCACGCGCGTGCTGAACGCGGTGCGCGCCGAGCTCGAACGCTGGCGCAGCGACGCTCGCACCGATCCTGCCGCGGCCGAGCCGCTCGACGAGGCGCGCATCGCCGCCGCCGTCGCGCGCACGCTCGCCGCGCAGAGCGCGAGCGCGGTGCGGCCGGTATTCAATCTGACCGGCACCGTGCTGCACACGAACCTCGGGCGCGCGCTGTTGCCGGACGACGCGGTGCGCGCGGTGGTCGACGCGCTCACGCAGCCCGTCAACCTCGAATTCGATCTCGCGACCGGCCGTCGCGGCGACCGCGACGACCTGATCGACGCGCTGCTGTGCGAGCTGACCGGCGCGGAAGCCGCGACCGTCGTCAACAACAATGCCGCAGCGGTGCTGCTCGCGTTGTCGGCGCTGGCCCCGAAGCGCGAAGTGATCGTGTCGCGCGGCGAGCTGGTCGAGATCGGCGGCGCGTTCCGGATTCCCGACATCATGAGCCGCGCGGGCGCGAAGCTGCGCGAGGTCGGCACGACCAACCGCACGCATCTGCGCGATTACGCGGACGCGATCGGCCCTCGCACCGCGCTGCTGATGAAGGTGCATTGCAGCAACTATGCGATCAGCGGCTTCACGCGCGAAGTGGCGCTCGCCGAACTCGCGCCGCTCGCGCGCGAGCACGGGCTGCCGGTCGCGGTCGATCTCGGCAGCGGTACGCTGGCCGATCTGACGCAATGGGGCTTGCCGCACGAGACCACCGTGCAGGAGACGATCGCGGCCGGCGCGAACCTCGTCACGTTCAGCGGCGACAAGCTGCTCGGCGGTCCGCAGGCCGGCCTGATCGCCGGCGACCGCGCGCTGATCGCGAAGATCAAGAAGCATCCGCTCAAGCGTGCGCTGCGCGTCGGCAAGCTGACGCTCGCCGCGCTCGAACCGGTGCTGCGGCTCTACCAGGCGCCCGAATTCCTGCGCGAGCGGCTCACGACGCTGCGCCTGCTGACGCGGCCGCAGCGCGACATCGCCGCCGCTGCCGAGCGCCTGCGCGCGCCGCTGCAGGCGGCGCTCGGCAGCGGCTACGACGTGCAGGTCGAGCCGATGTTCAGCCAGATCGGCAGCGGTGCGCTGCCGGTCGACCAGTTGCCGAGCGCCGGGCTCGTCGTGCGCACGCCGGACGGCAAGCGCGGCGGCCGGGCGCTCGCGCAGCTGGAGAAGCGGCTGCGCGAATGGCCGCGGCCGGTGATCGGCCGGATCGCCGACAACGCGCTGCGGCTCGACCTGCGCTGCGTCGAAGCCGCCGACGAAGCGGCCCTCGTCGCGCAATGCGTGCAGATCGCGGGGCCGGCTGCATGATCGTCGGCACTGCGGGACATATCGACCACGGCAAGACAACGCTCGTGCGCGCGCTCACGGGCGTCGACACCGACCGGCTGAAGGAGGAGAAGGCGCGCGGCATCTCGATCGAGCTCGGCTATGCGTACACGCCGCTCGAGAACGGCGACGTGCTCGGCCTGATCGACGTGCCCGGCCACGAGAAGCTGATCCACACGATGGCGGCCGGCGCGTGCGGGATCGATTTCGCGCTCGTCGTGATCGCCGCCGACGACGGCGTGATGCCGCAGACCCGCGAGCATCTCGCGATCCTGCAATTGCTCGGCGTCACGCATGGCGCGGTCGCGCTGACGAAGTGCGATCGTGTCGACGCCGCGCGCGTGGGCGCCGTGCGCGACGAGATCGCCGCGTGGCTGCATGGTTCGACGCTCGACGGCGCGCCGGTGTTCGACACGTGCGCGACGCGCGCGGACGACGCCGGCGTCGCCGCATTGAAACGTCACCTCGCCGACGCGGCGCTCGCGTGGCGCGCGCGCCGCGACGACGGGCTGTTCCGGCTCGCCGTCGATCGCGTGTTCACGCTCGCCGGGCAGGGCACCGTCGTGACGGGCACCGCGTTCGCGGGCCGCGTGACGACCGGCGACACGCTTGCGATCGTGCGCACCGGCCGCGCGGCGCGCGTGCGCAGCATCCATGCGCAGAACCGGCCGGTGGACACCGGCCATGCGGGCGAGCGCTGCGCGCTGAACCTGGCCGGCGTCGAGAAGGCGGACGTCGAGCGCGGCGATACCGTCGCCGATGCGCGGCTGGTCGCAACGTCGCCGCGGCTCGACGTCGAATTGACGCTGCTCGCCGATGCGGGATTGACGCTGA
This sequence comes from Burkholderia sp. B10, assembly GCF_004368385.1. Lineage (NCBI taxonomy): Bacteria > Pseudomonadati > Pseudomonadota > Betaproteobacteria > Burkholderiales > Burkholderiaceae > Burkholderia > Burkholderia sp. B10. The sequence continues at coordinate 108,308 of NZ_PQMX01000011.1, forward strand.
CGCACTGGGCGCCGCTGCACGTGCATCTCGGCACGCTGCATCGCGTCGCGCATGTCGCGCTGCTCGACGGCGACATGCTCGCGGCCGGGCAGCGGATGCGCGTGCAACTGGTGTTCGACGAGCCGGTGTTTGCGCTGCCGGGCGACCGCTTCATCGTTCGCAACCCGCAGGCGACGCGCACGGTCGGCGGCGGCCGCATGCTCGACCCGTTCGGCCCGGCGCGCAAGCGGCGCACGCCGGCGCGCCGCGCGTGGCTCGATGCGCTCGCGACGTGGCTCGACGAAGGGCGGCTCGATGCATTGCTCGCACAGGCGCCGCTCGGGATCGCGCGCGCGACGCTCACGCACCTGACGGGCTTCGCGCCTGACGCATTGGCGTTGCCGACGGACGCGCTGTCGATCGGTCAGCGCGAGCGCGGTGCGTCGAACGACGGCACCGTGATCGCGCGTGCGCACTGGCAGGCGTTGCAGGCGCGCGCGATCGACACGCTGCGCGCGTATCACGAGCGCGTGCCGGACGAGCAGGGGCTCGATGCGGCGCGGCTGCGGCGCATGGCTGCGCCGCTGGTCGGCGATGCGCTGTGGCGTGCGCTGGTCGATGCGCTGGTGGACGGCGGCGACGTGACGCGCAGCGGGCCGTGGCTGCATTTGCCGACGCATGCGGTGAGCTTCGATGCCCGCGAGGACGCACTGGCGCAGCAACTGTTGCCGCCGATTCATGCGGGGCGTTTCGATCCGCCATGGGTGCGCGATCTCGCGCGCGAGACGGGCACGGCCGAGGACGCCGTGCGCGCGCTGTTGCGCAAGCTCGCGCGGCGCGGCGACGTGCATCAGGTCGTGCGCGATCTGTTCTATCACGCGGAGGTCGTGCGCGAGCTGGCTGCGCTCGTTGCGGAACTCGCGCCGATGCACGGCGGCGGCCTCGACGCGGCGACGTTTCGCGATGCGACCGGGCTCGGCCGCAAGCGTGCGATCCAGATTCTCGAGTTCTTCGACCGGGTTGGGTATACTCGCTTCCACCGCGATCTGCACTTCCTGCGGCCCGATAGCGGTTGGGCCGGTATTCAGGCGTAGGCGCTCGTCGGTTTTCCTGATTTTTCCCGCACGGAAGGCATTCGTATCCGGTGGTACGGCCGGACTTCAAATCCGGTTGGGGGTGTCAGACGCTCCCGGGTCAGTTCGACTCTGGCTGCCTTCCGCCAGTCAACGCTTGTCGCGCATTCCGCGCGACTTCCGTAAATGCGCCTCAGGCCGCTAATGCCGCTCAGTTGAGCAACTGAACGGCATTTTCGTTTTACGAAGAGCGCGGTAGTAGAGGCTGCCCTGAGAGGTCGACTTTTCGGCACGATGCTGAGCTTGCGAATATGCCATCACCGCGCCGGCGACATCATCAGAGCGTCATTTCGACTGGAACGTCGGTGCGCGCTTGTCGAGAAAAGCCGCCGTACCTTCGGCCTTGTCCTCCGTCGCCGCGCACACCGCGAACAGCGCACGCTCGAGGCTCAAGGCCTGCTCGAGGCTCGCCTCGACCCCCTGGTTGACGGCCGTGATGGCGAGCCGCGTTGCGATGGGAGCATTCGCGGCGATCTGATTCAGAATCTGCTCCGCGCGCGCGATCAACTTGTCCGCTTCCACCACCTCGTTGACGAGGCCGATGCGATGCGCTTCGTTGGCGTCGATGAGCGCCGCGGTCAGGATCAACTGCATCGCGATTCCCTTTCCGACGAGCCGCGGAAGCCGCTGGGTACCGCCGAAGCCCGGAATGATGCCGAGCTTGACCTCCGGCTGTCCGAACTTGGCATGTTCGGACGCGATGCGCATGGTGCAGGCCATGGCCAGCTCGCAGCCGCCGCCCAGCGCGAATCCGTTCACAGCGGCGATGACCGGCTTGCCGAGCGTCTCGATCAGATTCATGGTCGAATGCCCGAGCCCTGCAAATTTCTCCGCGGCGACGGCCGACAGTGCGGCGATCTCGGAGATGTCAGCCCCTGCGACGAACGCCTTGTTTCCCGAGCCCGTTACGATCACGCCATGAACGGCATCGTCGTCGCGTGCGTCCTCGAACGCCGCGGTGATTTCAGTGAGCGTCTGGAAATTCAGTGCGTTCAACGATTTGGGGCGATCGACGGTGACGTACGCAATACCCGACTTCTTTTCGTATTGGATGTTCTGGAAATTCGACATGTTCGAAGAGCTCGACTTGAGTGTATGAGGATGCGTGTGCGTGCAATGCAATGCGGCCGTTGCGGTCCGCGATGCAGACGTCGCGAACGCATGAATGTGACGGCCGCCATCTCGTCGGTGCGACACGTGCGCCTGACGCGTTCATGAACGTAAGCGGGCGGCCATCGGATTCAGGTGTCGAGACATCCTAACTCGGTGGAGTCGATATGTTCATGTCCAAGCCTGCCGTTTCTATGGCAAAACCGGTCAAACGGCAGGCCGTAACCCAGCCAGACATCCGGCAGCGACGATCGCACGGCTGCTCCGAGTGATAGGAGTCGTCGCCGGCTCGGACGATGGCCGTCACTGCGGCGAACGACAACGCGTCATGGACGCACTCACGCAGGCAACGCGCAAGCCCCGTCGCGCAACTTCAGTGCGATTTCGAGCTTGGCGATCCATCGCGCGTCGTCCAGCTTCGCGCCGAGAATGCTCTCCACCCGTTCGAGCCGATGGTCGAGCGTATTCGGATGGATGTCGAGCGCGGCCGCCGTCACTTTCCGACGCCGTCTGTTGGTGAAGAACGCCTCGATCGTGCGGGTCGCGCCCGACTCGACCGACAGTTCGTTCAGCAGCGAAAGAAAGTAATTCAGCGCGCTGTCGTTCCCTCGGATGCATTCCTCGATGACGATGTCCGAGTAGCGATGCACCTTCTGATCCGGCGCGAAGCGATTGCCGAAATCCAGCGCGCGTATCGCCTCGTCGGCCGATGCGGCCCAGCCTTGTGCGCCGACGCCGGCGAGGCCGATCCCGATCGACGTGACGGACGGCAATCGTTCCTGCAGTGTCGCCATGTATTCCGCGACACGTCTGTCGCTCGCGCTCGCGGATTCCTGCTGTATCGACGGAACCCAGATGACGAGGCGATCGTGATGGCGGGCGTCGACCAGCGTATCTCGCGAGGTCTTGAGGATGCCCGCCGTCACTTGCACGATCTGATCCAGTGCGCGATCGGCCTGAATCGGCTCGCCGTCCAGCGCCGACGACGCCAACGCAACCGCGATTCTCGGCACGGCATGATCGAGGCCCAGCGCCTTGGTGATCTTGCGAAACGCATCGTCGTCGCGCGATCTGCTGAAGACCACGTCGTGCAACTGGTATCGCAACGATTCCTGCCAGCGCGCCTGCCGGTACTGCTCATCCAGATAGGCGGAGGAGATCAGTTGCGACATGTGGTCGAAGTAGTCCATCAGGTACGGCGAAATCTCGAACAGCAGTTCGTCGCGCAAGATGTCGTGCTTGCTGCCCAGATCGGCGCATGCGCGCCAAACCTCTCTAAGCGCCATCCGGAAGGCTCGCAGCAGCGACTGCAGAGAAATGCCCTGATGAACTCTTCGTCGTCCGAAGTCCTGAAACGTCTTCAGACTTTCATTGTCGGGAAACTCGCCATCGACGATCGATTGGAACCACAGGCGCTCCGAAATCGATATGGAGTCGACGATGTCTTTCTTCACAGAGATGGGGAGATCCTCGTAGCCGTCGATATCGCCTAATGCTGCATAAGTGCGCTCGATCACCGTCGACAGATCGTCGGAGATTGTCTTGATCTGTTGCCGCAATAACGCAGACGGCGACGGAACATGTATCACTCTCATTGTGGCCAATCGTTCTCTAGGGTGGTGCCGGACCAGAAATTCTCGGGTGCCTCGGTCTCGATGGCACATACGCATTGCGCGACGCCACGTGCAAATTCCATTGCATGTGTCGTTTGCGCTGAGCTTTGCGTTCACGGGCCGAAGACTATCACCGATCGAAAAATTGCTCTCTGAAGCGCAGGGCATCGTGCGGCGAAAGTCGGCGTTCGAGTTGGCGGATTGTGACAAACCACATGCGGGTCGGAGACATCTCCCATGTCGGTCGTCTGCGCACCGGGATAAGGTATCGGCAGTTGGCGAGCACCAAAAGTCCGAGTCACCCATACAACACGCAGAGTACCTGCTACAGACATCATGCAGAACCCCGACAGCATTTTTTCTGAAGTCAAAGTCGTTGATTTCGCAAGCTATATCGCCGGTCCCGCGGCAACCACGATACTGTCCGATTTCGGTGCGACGGTTATCAAGGTAGAGCCGCCCGGCACCGGCGACCCCTATCGAAACCTCTACAAGCTGGCGCCGAACCCCGTCTGCGACACCAACTATCCCTGGCAGCTCACCAACCGCAACAAGCAGAGTCTTGCACTCGATCTCAAGTCTCCCGCAGCAAAAGACATTGTCGAAAAACTGGTCAAATGGGCCGATGTCGTCGTGGTCAATTTCCCGCTCAGCGTCCGCGACAAACTCGGCATCTCCTACGAAGCGCTCGCGCCGCTGAACGACCGTCTCATCTACGCGGACATCACCGGTTATGGCTTGAAAGGCCCCGAGGCCAACCGTCCCGGCTTCGACGTGACGACCTATTGGGCGCGCTCCGGGCTGATGGAAGTGACGCGCGACGGCGATAGCCCGCCCGCCGTTCCCATCCCCGGGATTGGCGATCACGCGACGGCCAGCACGCTGTTCTCGGCGATCGTGACGGGCCTTTATCATCGCGAGAAGACGGGCAAAGGCTCGCGCGTCTCCACCTCGCTCATTGCCGAAGGCGCATGGGCCTCGGCGCTCTGGACCGAGGGCGCGCTCAACGGCGCGAAGTTCTACGGCGCGCATACGCGCAATGCGCCGCTCAACGCGCTGTTCAATCCGTACCGCACCGCGGACAACCGCTGGCTGCTGCTGATGTTGCTCCAGGCGAACAAGGAATTCCCCGGCCTGTGCAAGGCAATGGATCTGCCGTCGCTGCTCGAAGACCCGCGCTTCGCGGACTCCGAGGGCCGCACCAAGCACGCCACCGAACTCGTCGGCATTCTCGACAAGGCATTCGCCGGCCATTCGCTCGAATACTGGAAAAAGACCTTTGACGAGGCGCGGGTCATTTACGGTGTCGTGCAAGTCGCCGACGAAGTCGTCAAGGACGAGCAGATGTATGCGAACGAGGTGTTCGTCCCGCTGGGCGAAGCCGGCGAGAAGACGACCTATACGGTCAATAGCCCGATGCAGATCTCTGGTGTCGACAAGGTGAAGCCGCGCCGCGCGCCGGATCTCGGCGAGCACAGCCGGGACGTGCTCGCAACGCTGGGCTACGACGCGAACGAGATCGAGCGGCTGATCAACGACAAGGTCGTCGCGCAACTGGATCAGGCCGCGCAATCGAAGTGATGCCGCATGCGGCACGGCGGTAGACGCTCGACGCACAGGCGTCCGGCGTCACTGTCGTGGTCGCTTCAAGTCGGGCCAATCGATGGCTCGGCAAGATGTAGATCTAACTGAATGGAGAAGTACGATGAGTTTTGTCGCACCGGTAAAAGATATTCTGTTCGTGGTCAACGAACTCGCCCAACTCGATCGAATCAGCGCACTCCCGGGGTGTGAGGACGCCACGGCCGAGACTGCACAGGCGGTTATCGAAGAGGCAGCGAAGTTCAGCAACGAGGTCGTCGCGCCGCTGAACGTGCTCGGCGACAAGCATGGCAATACGTGGAAGGACGGTGTGGTGAACGCGTGTCCCGGTTTCTCGGACGCCTTCAAGCTGTTCGCCGCCGGCGGCTGGCAGGGCGTCAAGCATCCGGTCGATTACGAAGGACAGGGGCTGCCCAAACTGATCGCGACGCCCTGCGCCGAAATGCTGAACGCGGCCAGCGTAGCGTTCGCGTTGTGCCCGATGCTCACCGACGGTGCGATCGAAGCGCTGCTCACGGCGGGCAGCGACGAACAGAAGGCGCGTTACGTGCCGAAGATGATCTCCGGCGAATGGACCGGCACGATGAACCTGACCGAGCCGCAGGCCGGCTCGGATCTGTCGATGGTGCGTTCGCGCGCCGAGCCGCAGCAGGACGGGTCGTACAAGGTGTTCGGCACCAAGATCTTCATCACCTGGGGCGAGCACGACATGACGGAGAACATCATTCATTTGGTGTTGGCCCGTACGCCCGGCGCACCGGAAGGGGTGAAGGGCATTTCGCTGTTCGTCGTGCCGAAGTTCCTCGTCAACGAAGACGGCTCGCTCGGCGCGCGCAACGACGTCCAGTGCGTGTCGATCGAACACAAGCTCGGCATCAAGGGCAGCCCGACCGCCGTGCTTCAGTTCGGCGATCATGGCGGCGCGACCGGCTATCTCGTCGGCGAGGAGAACCGCGGCCTCGAATACATGTTCATCATGATGAACGCCGCGCGTTTCGCCGTCGGCCTGCAAGGCGTGGGCATTTCCGAGGCCGCGTACCAGAAGGCCGTCGAATATGCGAAGGAGCGTGTCCAGAGCCGGCCGGTCGATGGCTCGGCGAAGGAGGCGGTGACGATCATCCATCACCCCGACGTGCGCCGCATGCTCGGGACGATGCGCGCGTTGACCGACGCGTCGCGTGCCATCGCATACGTGGCGGCCGCTCACAACGACATCGCGCATCAGCACGAGGATGCTGCCACCCGTGCGCATCATCAGGCGATTTACGAGTTCCTGGTTCCGATCGTCAAGGGCTGGAGCACCGAACTGTCGCTCGAAGTGACGAGCCTCGGCGTGCAGGTTCACGGCGGGATGGGTTTCATCGAGGAGACGGGCGCGGCACAGTTCTACCGCGACTCGCGCATTCTGACCATTTACGAAGGCACGACGGCGATCCAGGCGAACGATTTCGTCGGCCGCAAGACGTTCCGCGACGGCGGTGTCGTGGCGAAGTTCCTGCTGGGTGAAATCGCGAAGACGGTCGAGGAACTGTCGGCACACGACGGTGCGGCGTTCGCGTCGATGCGCAAGCATCTCGAGCAAGGCGCACGCTCGTTCGAGCATGCGATGGAATTCGTCATCGCGAACATGAAACGCGATCCCAATGCGGTCTTCATCGGCAGCGTGTTGTATCTGCAGCTGGCGGGCGTGGTTCTCGGCGGATGGCAAATGGCGCGAGCGATGCTGATCGCGGCGAAGAAGCTGCAGGAGGATCAGGCGTTCTACGGCGCGAAGATCGCCATCGGGCAGTTCTATGCAGAGTTCATTCTGCCGCGTGCGTTGTCGTATGAGGCGTCGATCGTCGGCGCCAAGGGCGGGGAGGGCGTGCTCGCCCTGACGGAGGACCAGTTCTGACTGGGTCCCGCATATGAACGAAATAGATTGCCGCTCGGCGCGCCAGGCCGCACTCGTCGAACAGTATGGTCCGCGCGAATCGATGGAGTACGACGTCGTGATCGTCGGCGGCGGCCCGGCAGGGCTGTCGGCGGCGATCCGGCTCAAGCAGCTGGCCAAGGAGAAGGGCGCCGAGATCGGTGTGTGCGTGCTCGAGAAGGGTTCCGAGATCGGCGCGCACATTCTGTCGGGCGCCGTGATGGACCCGGGCGCGATCAGCGAGTTGATCCCCGACTGGGCGGCGCTGGGTGCGCCGCTCGACGTCGAGGTCACGGAAGATCGCTTCCTGTTCCTGAGCGAGACCGACGCCAAGGCCGTGCCGAGCTGGGCACTGCCGAGCAACTTCAGGAATCACGGCAACTACGTGATTTCACTGGGCAACGTCACGCGCTGGCTCGGCACGCAGGCCGAAGCGCTCGGCGTCGAGATCTTCCCCGGCTTTCCGGCCGCGGAGATCCTCTACAACGACGACGGCTCGGTGAAGGGCGTCGCCACCGGCAACATGGGCGTAGGCAAGGACGGCGAGCCGACCGAGAACTTCCAGCTCGGCATGGAACTGCACGCGAAGTACACGCTGTTCGCCGAGGGTTGCCGCGGTCATCTGGGCCGCCAGCTGATCTCGAAGTTCAAGCTCGACGCGAACGCGGATCCGCAGGCGTACGGCATCGGCATCAAGGAGCTGTGGGAGATCGATCCGGCGAAGCACAAGCCGGGCCTCGTGATCCACACGGCCGGCTGGCCGCTGAAGTCGGACACCTACGGCGGTTCGTTCCTGTATCACATGGACAAGAACCAGGTCATGGTCGGTTTCGTGGTCGGCCTCGGCTACACGAACCCGTACCTGTCGCCGTTCGAGGAGTTCCAGCGCTACAAGACGCATCCGTCGATCCGTACGTTCCTCGAAGGCGGCAAGCGCGTGTCGTACGGCGCGCGTGCGATCACCGCGGGCGGGCTGCTGTCGTTGCCGAAGACGGTGTTCCCCGGCGGTGCGCTGATTGGCGACGACGCAGGCTTCCTGAACGCGTCGCGTATCAAAGGCAGCCACGCGGCGATCAAGACCGGCATGCTGGCGGCGGAAGCCGCGTTCCATGCAGTGCAGACGGGCCGCCGCGGCGACGAGCTCAGCGCGTATCCGAACGCATTCAAGCGATCCTGGCTGCATGCGGAGCTGCACCGCGCGCGCAACTTCAAGCAGTGGATGGCGAAGGGGTTGTACCTCGGCACGCTGATGGTCGGCATCGAGCAAAAGCTGTTGGGCGGCAACGTGCCGTGGACGCTGCATCACAAGCATGCGGATCACGAGATGCTGAAGCCCGCGTCGCAATGCACGCCGATCGAGTATCCGAAGCCGGACGGCAAGCTGACGTTCGACCGGTTGTCGTCGGTGTTCATCTCGAACACGAATCACGAGGAGAACCAGCCGGCGCACTTGACGCTGAAGGACGCGAGCGTGCCGGTGAACGTGAACCTGCGCACGTATGCCGGGCCGGAGGGGCGGTTCTGCCCGGCGGCGGTATACGAGTTCGTGAAGAACGACGACGGCAGCGACCGCCTCGTGATCAACGCGCAGAACTGCGTGCACTGCAAGACCTGCGACATCAAGGACCCGACGCAGAACATCGTGTGGGTCACGCCGGAAGGCGGTGGCGGGCCGAACTATCCGAACATGTGACGGATGCGTAGCGGGCAGTGCGCTGCGGGTCGAGCGACGTCCATTTTTAGGCGGATAGCCTGCGTCGATATCCGGTCGCTTATGAGCGGTATCGGCGCGGATCCGCGACAGCCGGCGGCGCATCGGTGCGCCGGACGGCACGAGTTGCCGCTGGATGGCATGCGGCAATGTTGAAATTCAGGAGAATGGCTTGAAGATCCTTGTAGCAGTAAAGAGAGTCGTCGATGCAAACGTGAAGGTCGGCGTGAAGTCGGACAACACGGGCGTCGACATCGCGAACGTGAAGATGTCGATGAACCCGTTCGACGAAATCGCCGTTGAAGAAGCGGTGCGCCTGAAGGAAGCGGGCGTGGCGACCGAAGTGGTCGCGGTGTCGGTGGGCGTGACGCAGGCGCAGGAAACGCTGCGCACGGCGCTGGCGATCGGCGCGGACCGCGCGATCCTGGTCGAGTCGACCGACGGCGTCGAGCCGCTGGCCGTCGCGAAGATCCTGAAGGCGC
>NZ_PQMX01000120.1:0-10712 GCF_004368385.1 Burkholderia sp. B10
GACGAGGCGAATGAAGCGAACGAGAGCGAGCGCAAGCGTACGAGAGCGAGCGCAAGCGTACGAAGCGCGCGCAAGCGTACGAAGCGCGCGCCGGCTACCCGATCCCGCCAACCGCCCGCCCCGCCGGTCTCCGCCCGTCGTTCAGCAGGCCACCGCGGCGCGCGGCGGCTCGCCGCGCTCGCGCAGCGCGGCGCGGCCGGCGTCGAGGTCGACGACCGCGAGTCCGCCCGGCTGCTGCTTCGCGCGTCGCTTCGCGAGCGCGGCGACCGACGCGATCTCGTCGCTGCCGTAGCGCATCGCGTCGTTGGCGCCGGCCGGCACGCCGACCGCGCCGATCGCCATCGTCACGAAGCCAAAGAACGCGGCGTTGCCGTGGCGGTCCTCGCCGCGCAGCCCGCCCGCCAGCCTGTCGGCCTGCGTATAGAAGCGCAGCGCGCCTTCGTTGAAGCGCGCGATCGCCTCGGTCGCGCGCGCCTGCCAGTCGTCGCGCTGGAACAGCACCAGGAAATCGTCGCCGCCGACGTGCCCGAGAAAGTCGCGCTGCGGATCGCACACGCCGGCCAGCACCGTCGCGGCGAACTTCAGCACTTCGTCGCCCTGCCAGTAGCCGTACTGGTCGTTGAACGGCTTGAACTGGTTCAGGTCGACGTAGCACGCGTGGAAGCCGGCGTCGCGCGCGAGCAGGCGGTCGATATGCGCGCTGATCGGGATGTTGCCCGGCAGGAACGTCAGCGGATTCGCGTAGCGCGCGGCCTCGATGCGCATCTCGGTCACCGCGCGCACCAGGCTCTCGCCGGTGCCGAGCCCGACGTAGCGGCCGTGTTCGGTGATCACGAAGCCGTCCGCGAGATAGCGCTGGTCGTGGCGCGCGAGCAGCATCGCGAGCTGCTCGACCGTCGTCGCGTTGTCGATCATCAGCGGCGCATCGTTCGCGAACTGCAGACAAGGCTTCTTGCCGAACACCTCGCGGTGATACGGCAGCGCGAAGCGGTCGATGAAGCCGTGCCGGTTCACCAGCGCGACCGGCCGGCTGGCTTCGACGAGCGCGACCGCGTGCAGGCCGGGCATCCGGTTGAACAGATCGAGCACGTCGTTGTTGGTCGCGTCGCGCGGCAGCGCCGGCGCGGGCACCAGCATCTTCGCCGCGATCGTCGCGGCCGGGCGCACGCTGCGCGTCGCGCCGGGAAACACCGCGATGTGCGGCGTATGAATCGCGTCGCGGGCGGCCGGCGCGAGCAGCGCCGACGGGCGCGCGCTCGGCCGGCCGAGCAGGAAGCCCTGCACGCAGCAGATTCCGATGTCGCGCACGACGGTCAGGTCGCTTTCGTTCTCGATCCCTTCCGCGATCAGCTTCGCGCCGCTTGCTTGCGCGAAATGCTGCATCGCCCGGACCGCCTCGAACTTGAGCGGATCGCGCGCGATGTCGTGAATGAAGAAGCGGTCGATCTTCACGACGTCGGGATGCAGGCGCAGCCACAGGTTCATGCTCGCGTTGGCGGTGCCGTAATCGTCGAGCGCGAACTGGATGCCCGCATCGCGCAGCGTCTCGACCGCCGGCCCGATGCGCGCGATGTCGGGCATCGTCGCCTGCTCGGTGAGCTCGATCACGATGCGCTCGGCGGACACGCCCGCGCGGGCGAGCAGCTGCCGCGCGCGCTCGCGTTCGCGCGCGAGCTGCACGATCGTGCGCGCACTGAAGTTGAGGAACAGTTTGCCGTCGCAGCCGAGCGCCGCGAACGCGTCGATGCAGGTGAGCGCGGCCGCCTGTTCGAGCGCGATGGTGGCGCCGTCGCGGGCGGCCTGCGCGAACAGCGCGTTCGGCGCTTCGAGATCGGTGCCGCGCGGGCCGCGGATCAGCCCTTCGTAGCCGACGACGGTGCCCGACGCGAGATCGACGATCGGCTGGAATACGGCGGCGAGCGCGCGCTCCGCGATCAGGCGCGTGGTGACGGCGGCAGCGGAGCCGGAAGAGGGCGGAGGCATGGGCGGGCTGAAGCGAGGGTACGCCAGACTTTAACGGCAACTCGCGCGGACAATTGAGTGAAGATTTCGTGACCTGATGCACGAGGATGGTGCGTCGGTGTGCGGCGAGCGGCGAAGAGGACACGGCGCGCAGGCGAGCAGCCGCAAGCGAGAGCGAGCCGGGACCGCAAAACCCACAACGCCGCAGCCCGCGAACCCCGCCCGCGGCAAGCACCCAGCCAACCGCCTCCTACCGCTACGCCACCTGCGCCCGCCCGCGTCAGCGCCTGCCCGCGTTCAGCCCGCGGCCGCCGCGTGCGCCCGCGGCGACCCGTCCCCCATCTTCGCCGCTCGTGTCGCGCGCGCCCCAGCGTTGCGCGAGGGCCGCGCATGTCATCAGCTGGATCTGATGAAACAGCATCAGCGGCAGCACGATCGCGCCGACTGCCTGCGCGGAGAAGATCACCTTCGCCATCGGCACGCCGGCCGCGAGGCTTTTCTTCGATCCGCAGAAGATGATCGTGATCTGGTCGGCGCGGTTGAAGCCGAGCCGCTTGCCGACGAAGGTGGTCAGCAGCAGCGCGATCGCCAGCAGCACGATGTTGACGATCAGCAGGCCGCCCAGCGCGCGCGCCGGAATCTGATGCCACAGCCCCTGGTTCACGGCCTCGCTGAACGCGACGTAGACGACCAGCAGGATCGAGCCCTGATCGACGAAGCGCAGCACGCCGCGATTGCGGTCGATCCAGCGGCCGATCACCGGACGCAGCAGCTGCCCCGCGATGAACGGCACGAGCAGCTGCATCACGATGCTGCCGACCGTGCTCCACGGCGACGCGGCCGCGGCCGACTGCGACGTGATCATCAGCCCGACGAGCGCGGGCGTCACGAAGATCCCGAGCAGGCTCGACGCCGAGGCCGCGCACACGGCGGCCGGCACGTTGCCCTTCGCGATCGACGTGAACGCGATCGACGACTGCACCGTGGACGGCAGCGTGCAGAGGAACAGCACGCCGGCGTAGAGCGTCGGCGTGACGAGCGGCTGCAGCACGGGTTTCAGCGCGAGGCCGAGCAGCGGAAACAGCGCGAAGGTGCTGAGCAGCACGACCGCGTGCAGCCGCCAGTGGGTCGCGCCGGCGATGACGGCTTCGCGCGACAGCTTCGCGCCGTGCAGGAAGAACAGCAGGCCGACCGCGACGTTGGTCGCCCAGTTGAACGCATGCGCGGCCGCGCCGTGGCACGGCAGCAGGCTCGCCAGCACGACGGTGCCGACCAGCGCGAGCGTGAAATTGTCGGGAAGAAAGCGGGGACGGGCCATGGTGAAACTCGAGTCGGAAACAACGGCGGGGGCAGGCGCGCGTGTCGCGCGCGCGAAGCCGCTATTGTCCGGCCAGCGAATTCAATACACAAATTCATTGTGGGAATCGATTGATGATTCCATTGCACGGGAGCCGGTGTCGCGGCGGGTCGAAATCTGCGCTAATCCACCGAAGAATGTTCTGCGACGATCGCGTCAGGAAGTGAAAAAACCTAGCAGTAACATGGTGTTACACCGGTGCCGGCGACCTAACACTTTTTGGCTCGACACCGTTTCGGGCCACCCATAAATTACTGCTGAAAGGCTTGCGTCGGCCGGGGAGTGTCCGGCTGCGGGCCGCAACAGGCACTGAGCGATGGCGGAACGGGCGAAACGGAAGATCGGACGATGGGTGGCAGGGGCGCTCTGCGCGCTGCTGGTGCCGCTCGCGCTTGCCCAGCCGCCGCGCGGCGGCGCAGGTTTCGGCGCCCAGGGTTTCGGTCACGGCTTCGGTCATGGCCTCGGCGCCGGCACGCGCGCATACGGCCAACCGGCCGCGGGCGTACCGGTATGGCGTCGCGGTGCGCCGGCCGGCGGCGTGCGCAGCGGCGGCGTGAACGGCTACGGCGCCCGCTGGGGGCTGCGGCCGACGCCGTCGTACGGTCATTACGCCGCGCAGAACCCATACCGGCCGATCAGCGCCGATTCGCGCCAGGTGCCGCATCCGTCCGGCGGCGGCAACGTGCCGCTGCGCGCGGGCTCGATCCGCGCGGACGTCGCGCGCTACAACGAGGAGCGCGGCGGCCGTCCGATGCCGCCGCCGCGTGCGCAGGAAGAATCCGGCCGCTCGCCGTTTTTCTCGCCGTTCTACCGAAACTGAGCGCACCGCGCGCTCGTCCCCCGCGCTGTGATGCGAATTCGCCACAGTCGCCCACACATTTCCGCTGATTTTCCCGACGCATTGCGCTATCTTTCGCGCCCGGCACGCGCGCCGCGCGGCCGGCCGGCCGCGTGTCCGTCCCGCGCCGGGCCGCCGCGATGCGCCGCCGCGCATCTTCGCGCCGAGAAGTTAATGCCGCCGCTATACCCGCAATAAGTGCGCGCAATTTTGGTCGGATAAATCTTCCGTAAAGATGGCTGCGCCCCACACGACGCAAGCACTCGGCCCCAAAAACAACGCTCGCGCCGCTTATCGACTATCGACAAAACCTGGAGATCCCATGAAAGCATTCGCTCGCCGTGCGTCGCGCACGTCCGTCAACCTGATCGCCGCGGCTGCCTGTGTCGCTGCCGCCGCACCCGCCCATGCGCAGTCGAGCGTGTCGCTCTATGGTCAGGTCGACGAGTGGGTGGGCGCGACCAAGTTCCCGGGCAGCGATCGCGCATGGAACGTGTCGGGCGGCGGGATGTCGACGTCGTACTGGGGCCTGCACGGCGCGGAGGATCTCGGCGGCGGCTACAAGGCGATCTTCACGGTGGAGAGCTTCTTCCGGGCGCAGAACGGCCAGTTCGGCCGCTTCCAGGGCGACACGTTCTTCGCCCGCAACGCGTACGTCGGCGTCAGCTCGCCGTACGGCACGGTGACGGCGGGGCGCCTGACGACGCACCTGTTCCTGTCGACGATCCTGTTCAACCCGTTCTACGACTCGTACACGTTCTCGCCGATGGTGTACCACGTGTTCCTCGGCCTCGGCACGTTCCCGACCTATCCGAGCGACCAGGGTGCGGTCGGCGATTCGGGCTGGAACAATGCGCTGTCGTACACGTCGCCGTCGTTCGGCGGCCTGAATTTCGCGGCGATGTATGCGCTCGGCAACACGGCCGGCGACAACCGCTCGAAGAAGTGGAGCGCCCAGTTCAACTACGCGAACGGCCCGTTCGCGGCGACCGCCGTCTACCAGTACGTGAACTTCAACAACGGCCCGCAGGATCTCAGCTCGCTCGTGACCGGCCTGAAGAGCCAGGGCATCGGGCTCGTCGGCGCGACCTACGACCTGAAGTACGTGAAGCTGTTCGGCCAGTACATGTATACGAAGAACGATCAGGCAAGCGGCAGCTGGCACGTGAACACCGCGCAGGGCGGCGTCTCGGTGCCGCTCGGCGTCGGCAACGCGATGGCGTCGTACGCGTACTCGCGCGACGCCGGCGGCCTCGACCAGACGCGCCAGACCTGGGCCGTCGGCTACGATTACCCGCTGTCCAAGCGCACCGACGTCTACGCCGCGTACATGAACGACCACATCAGCGGGCTGTCGAACGGCAACACGTTCGGCGCCGGCATTCGCGCGAAGTTCTGATTCGCGCATTCGCCGCGCGCGCAGACGCTGCGCGCGCGGCCGGCATGTCGGCCTGCCCGCCCACGAACGGCGCCGCTCACCGCGGCGCCGTTTTGCGTTTGTTGACCTTTATGTTTCCTCGCCTTTGTTACCCTATTGCCAAATTGCATGATTACCTAGGAATTGCGGGCTAGTTCGATGGATACCCTCGTCAGCATGAATGTGTTTCGGTACGTCGTCGAAGTAGGCAGCTTCGTGGGCGCGGCCGAGCGCATGCAGATGTCGGCCGCGATGGCGAGCAAGCACGTGATGCATCTCGAGCAGCAGCTCGGCGCGCGGCTGCTGCATCGTACGACACGACGCGTCGCGCCGACCGAGGCGGGACGCGAATACTACGAGCGCCTCGTGCAGGCGCTGTCGGAACTCGACGAGGCAGGGCAGGCGGTGGGCGCCGCGAGCGTCGTGCCGCAGGGGCGGTTGCGCGTGACGTCGCTGTCGGCGTTCGGCTTGCGGCACGTGATGCAGGCCGTCACCGACTATGCGGGACGGTTCCCGGACGTGACCGTCGACATGACGCTGTCCGACCGTGTCGTCGATCTGATCGAGGAAGGCTATGACGTCGCGGTGCGCGCGGCGCCGAACGGATTGAAGTCGTCGTCGCTGGTCGCGCGGCAGATCGCGACCGCGCACATTCTGCTGGTGGCGTCGCCGGATTATCTGGAGCGGCGCGGCACGCCGCAGACGATCGCCGATCTCGCGTACCACAACTATCTGCGGCGCGAGTCGAGCGCCTCGGCGCTCGATGCGCTGGTGATCGACGCGGCCGCCGCGTCGCGCGTGAACCTGAACGGCAACCTGATCGTGAACCATCTCGAAGGGCTGCGCGCGGCCGTGCTCGCGGGCGCGGGCATCGCGCTGCTGGGCACCGAGGTGGTCGGCGACGACATCGAATCCGGCCGGCTCGTGCCGCTGCTGCTCGACGCGGTGCCGCCGCACGAGGCGCCGATCTATGCGGTGTACGCGAGCCGCCGTCACGTATCGGCGAAGGTGCGCTCGTTCGTCGATTTCCTCGCCGCGCGCTTCGAAGGGCAGTCGCTGTGCCCGTCGATCGAGGCGCGGCTGCGCGTGCTGCCGATCACGCGAATCAAGCGAGCTTGACTGGGTTTGCACGCGAGCGTGCGTCGATGAAGAAAGCGCGAACCGTAACTGGGTTCGCGCTTTTTTCATTGCGGCGCGGTTGACGCGAGTGACGCGACGCGCGCGCGGTGCGTGCGACTTGCAGTGGTCCCCGTGATGGCGCATGCGTGACGTGCGCGCGACCTCCGCGCGACGCACACGCGGCGCCCGCGCCGCGCGTATCCGTCAGCGTGCGATGCCGAGCCGCGCCTTCGCGTCGTCGTACTCGCGTTTCAGCCGCTCGACGAGCTCGCCGACGCTCGGCAGGTCGTCCATCAGGCCGACGCCCTGGCCGGCGCCCCAGATGTCCTTCCACGCCTTGGCCTTGTCGTTGCCGAAATTCATCTTCGACTTGTCCGATTCCGGCAGCGCGTCCGGATCGAGGCCGGCTCGCTCGATGCTCTCGCGGATGTAGTTGCCGTGCACGCCGGTGAACAGGTTCGTATAGACGATGTCCGACGATTTCGCGTTGAGGATCGCGTGCTTGTACTCGTCGACCGCGTGCGCTTCCTGCGTCGCGATGAAGCGCGTGCCCATGTACGCGAGATCCGCGCCCATCGCCTGCGCGGCGAGGATCGAGCCGCCGTTCGCGATCGCACCCGACAGCACGATCGGCCCGTCGAACATCCTGCGCACTTCGCCGACGAGCGCGAACGGCGACGTCGTGCCCGCATGGCCGCCGGCGCCGGCCGCGACCAGAATCAGCCCGTCGACGCCTGCTTCCAGCGCCTTCTGCGCGTGGCGCAGGTTGATCACGTCGTGCAGCACGATGCCGCCGTAGCTGTGTACCGCGTCGACGATCTCGCGCGCCGGCGCGCGCAGGCTCGTGATGAAGATCGGCACCTTGTGTTCGACGCACACGCGCACGTCGTGCTCGAGCCGTTCGTTGGACTGGTGGACGATCTGGTTCACCGCGATCGGGCCGATCACCGCATCCGGGTGCTGCGCCTTGTGGTCGGCCAGCGCCGACTGGATCTGCGTGAGCCACTCGTCGAGCAGTTCCGCCGGGCGCGCATTGAGCGCGGGGAACGATCCGACGATCCCCGCCTTGCATTGCGCGAGCACGAGTTCGGGATAGCTGACGATGAACATCGGCGACGCGATGACGGGCAGCGTCAGATTCTGCAGGACAGCGGGCAATGCCATGTGATTGTCTCCAGTCTCGAGGGCGGCCGGGTCGTGTGCGTGCCGACGCCGGCATCGGTGCTTGCAGTCGAACGAAAGTTCGAGTGTAGCTGCGCAGCGGCGCGTCCGTATTGATACGAACGATCGTGCGATTCTACGCGAGCTTAGCAAAGCGCACGGCGTGCCGACAATCGAGGGAGTGTTCTGTCTCTACGCATTCGGCTGTTGATTGCGCGCAGCGATGTGCCAAGCCTCCTACAATACCGGCCAATAACAAACCGACGAGAAACAAACCATGTCGTTCGACGCGTTCGCACCGTTTCGCGTGACGGTGCAGGACACCGACATCTTCGGTGTCAAAGGAGGCGCGGGGCCGCCGCTTCTGCTGCTGCACGGTCACCCGCAAACCCACATGATCTGGCATCGCGTCGCCGCGACGCTCGCTCGTCATTTCACGGTGATCGCCACCGACTTGCGCGGCTACGGCGCGTCCGGCAAGCCGCCGAGCGATGTGCAGCATGCGCCGTATTCGAAGCGCGCGATGGCCGCCGATCAGCTCGCGGTGATGCGCCATTTCGGCTTCACGCAATTTCACGTGTGCGCACACGATCGCGGCGCGCGCGTCGCGCATCGGCTCGCGCTCGATCATCCGGCGGCCGTCGAGCGGATGATGCTGCTCGACATCGCGCCGACGCTCGCGATGTACGAGCAGACCGACCGCGCGTTCGCGACCGCGTATTTCCACTGGTTCTTCCTGATCCAGCCGGAGCCGCTGCCCGAAACGCTGATCGAAGGCCGCACCGACGCGTACATCGAGCGCGTGATGGGCAATCGCTCGGCCGGACTCGCGCCGTTTGCGCCGCAGGCGCTCGACGCCTATCGCGCGGCGCTCGCGCAGCCTGGCGCCGTGCATGCGATGTGCGAGGACTACCGCGCCTCGGCGACGATCGATCTCGAACACGATCGTGCGGACCTCGAGCGCGGCAACAAGGTCGCGTGCCCGCTGCGCGTGCTGTGGGGCGCGAACGGGACCGTCGCACGGTGCTTCGATCCGCTGGAAGAATGGCGGCGCGTCGCGCGCGACGTCAGCGGCCGCGCGCTCGACTGCGGCCACTACATTCCGGAAGAAGCGCCCACGGCGCTGATCGACGAACTGCTGGCGTTCTTCGACGCGCGCGACGCGGCTGCTTGAGCGGCAGTACAAGCGGCAGTATGCGCGCCCGGCGCGCTCGCATGGGTCACGCGCGCTGGCGCTGAGTGGCGCCGAGTGGTACGTAGTCGCTTTCAGTGCCCGTCAGCGTCGCCCCGCGTCGTCGTCGACGAGCGGCGGCAGGCGGCGCGGCACGGGCGTCGATTTGACGATCGCCGTGCTCGTTTCGGCGCGCTCCGTCACTTTCGACAGGATGTCGTCGAGGTGCTCGATCGTGCGCAGGTACAGCCGGCAGATGAAGCAGTCCTCGCCGGTGACCTTGTCGCATTCGACGAATTCCGGAATGCGCCGCAGCACGTCTTCGACGAGATGCAGTTGTCCCGGCAACGGCTTCACGCGCACGATCGCCTGCAGCGTGTAGCCGAGCGCGCGCGGATCGAGTTCGACCGTGAAGCCGGCGATCACGCCCTGCGCTTCGAGCCGCCGCACGCGATCGGCCGTCGCGGGCGCCGACAGCCCGATCTGCCGCGCCAGTTCGCTGGTCGCGATGCGCGCATCGTCGGCGAGCGCGGCGACGATCGCGCGGTCGGTCGCGTCCAGCGATACCGCGGCCGGCGGTGAAAGGCGTTTCGACATGATCGCTTTGGTTTCGAAGGTGAATCGGCGGTTTCGCTTCAGTCTAGCCGTGGATGCACGGAAAGCAAGCTCCTAGAATCGAAGTCATCTTCCCTCGCCACCGGAGCCCACGATGGCCTCAAACGAAATCCGCCGCGGCGCCGCCGAGATGCTGATCGCGATGCTGATGTCCGGCACGATCGGCTGGCTCGTGATGTCGTCGCAGCAGCCGCTGTCCAACGTCGTGTTCTTTCGCTGCGTGTTCGGCGCGGCGACGCTCGCGATCGTCTGCGCGGCGCTCGGGATGCTGCGCCGCGCGCTGTTCTCGCCGCGCATGCTCGCGCTCGCGGCGTTCGGCAGCCTCGCGATCGTCGCGAACTGGCTGCTGCTGTTCGCCGCGTATTCGCGCGCGTCGATCTCGATGGCGACCGCCGTCTACAACACGCAGCCGTTCATGCTCGTCGCGCTGGGCGCAATCGTGTTCCGCGAGCGGATCGGCGCGTCGACGCTCGCGTGGCTCGCGGTCGCGTTCATCGGCCTCGTCTGCGTGGTGCGCGTCGAGCCGGCGGTGCTCGCGGTGCCCGGCGAATATCTCGAAGGCGTCGCGCTGTCGCTCGGCGCGGCGTTCCTGTACGCGCTGTCGTCGATCGTCACGAAGCATCTGAAGGGCACGCCGCCGCATCTGCTCGCGCTGCTGCAGGTCGGCCTCGGCGTCGTGCTGCTCGCGCCGTTCGCGCAGTTCGGCACGTTGCCGGCGACGGCCGCACAGTGGCTCGATCTCGTCGTACTCGGCGTGGTGAACACAGGTGTGATGTATGTGCTGTTGTACGGCGCGATCCAGAAGCTGCCGGTCGCGATGACGGGCGCGCTGTCGTTCGTCTATCCGGTCGTCGCGATCATCGTCGATCGCATCGCGTACGGGCAGACGCTCGCGTGGACGCAGGTGCTCGGCGCGCTGCTGATCCTCGTCGCGGCGGCCGGCGTGAACCTCGGCTGGCGCATCGTGCCGGCGCGCCGCGCGGCGCCCGGCAACTGAGACGCGCGCTCCGGCTTGCCGTCAGGGCTCGCGGCCGGGATTTGCTGCAATGGCTTGCCGGCGACGGCAGATGCC
>NZ_PQMX01000121.1:0-10610 GCF_004368385.1 Burkholderia sp. B10
GACGTCAGGGGCGGCGTCAGCGATGCCGTTAGCGTCAGCGTGGACGTGTGCGTCAGTGTCCGCAACGGCATCAGGATTGCCATCGTCATCACCCACGTCCGCCACGCGTGCGCTGCACGCCGTCGTGCCGCCGCCGTCGGGTCTGGATGCCGCACGCGCGGCACCGCCGACGGCATTCCAGCCACGCGCCCCCAGCCCGTTCGAACCGGTCGCGCCCCCACCAGCCGATCCACTCGCGCGCGCACGATCCCCATCGCCCGCGCCTGCCAACGCCGTCGACGCGCCGACGCTCGAGCAGGCGCAGGCGCTTGCTAACGCGGGCGCGTTCGACGAGGCCGAGCGCATGCTCGCACGGTTTTCGGCGCACGCGGGCCCGCACGCCGACGCCTACTACCTGAACGGATTGATCGCCGACGCGCGCGGGCGCGCCGAGGAAGCCGGAGACTTCTACCGCAAGGCGCTGTACCTGCGGCCGACCCACCACGAAGCGCTCACGCATCTCGCGACGCTGCTCGACGTCGGCGGCGATGGCGCCGGCGCGCGCTGGCTGCTCGAGCGAGCGCGGCGTGCGGTCGGATAACGAAAACGACACCTGGGACCCGAGAGCGGAATGATCGACGAAACCCTGAACCGCGAAGCTGCCGCCGCCGGCGCGGCGCCGATCGACGTCGACGATTGCTGGAACCGGATCGGCACGAGCGGCGACCGCTCGTGCGAGCGGCTCGCCGCGTGCCTGCGCTGCCTGAACTGCCCGGTCTACGCACACCATGCTGCGCGCTTGCTGGAGCGTCCGCTCGACGCGGCCGAGATGGCCGACGGCGCGCGACGGCTCGGCGCGCACGACGCAGCCCGCATGCATCGCGACGACGATACGCGCCACGCGGCGCTGGCGTTTCGCGTCGCGGACGAATGGCTGGCGCTGCCGATCGGCGCGTTGCGCGAGATCGTCGGGACGCGCCCGATTCATTCGCTGCCGCATCGCCGCCATTCGGCGGTGCGCGGCGTGGTGAACATTCGCGGCACGCTGCGCATCGCGATCTCGCTCGGCGCGCTGCTCGGCCTGGACGCCGGCAAGACCCGCGCGCGCGGCGCCGACGGCGGCTTCACGCGCTTGCTGGTGGCCGCGCACCGCGGCGAGCCGGTGGTGTTTCCGGTGGACGAAGTCGAGGGCGTGCTGCGCTTCGATGCATCCGAATGGGTGCCCGTGCCGGCGACGGTCGGCCGCGCGGGCGCCGGCCTGTCGCGCGGCGTGCTGTCGTGGCGCGGCAAGTCGGTGGGGCTGCTCGACGACGACCGGCTGTTCGACGCGGTCACGCGGAGCATGCGATGAGCGGCGATGACGATCTGAGCCATCTGTCGTTGCTCGAACTCTATCGCGAGGAGACGCGCACGCAGACGCAGGCGCTGTCCGAGCGTCTGCTCGTGCTGGAAGCGCGCGAACCCGCCGCCGCCGCGCTCGACGCATGCATGCGCGCCGCGCATTCGCTGAAGGGCGCCGCGCGCATCGTCGGCGTGCCGCCCGGCGTCGATATCGCCGGGCGGATGGAGGAATGCTTCGTCGCCGCGCAGGCCGGCGCGATCGCGCTGAGTGCGGCGCACGTCGACGCGCTGCTCGCCGGCGTCGACCTGCTGCTGCGCGTCGCCGATCCGGACGCGCCGCCCGTGTCGGCCGCCGAGATCGACGCGTTCGCGCTGGCGCTGACGAGTGCCGATGCCGCGCAGGCGGTGCCGGTGGCACCGACTTCGGCACCGGTCTCAGCGCCGACGTCAGCCGCGCCGCAGCGCGGGTATGACGGCGCGGTGAACGAACCGGTGGACGCTGGCGCGGCGACGCCGCCCCATGCAGCGCAGCCATACGTAGCGCAGCCGTACGCAACTCCGGCGCGTGCAACGCCGCTGCACGCCGAGCAGCCGTACGCAATGCCACCGTATGCAGCGGCGCCACACTCAACGCAGCCGCACGCAACGCCACCGTACGAAGCGGCGCCGCATGCAACGCAGCCGTACGCAACTCCGGCGCGTGCAATGCAGCCGCACGCAACGCCGCCTAACGCAACATCGGCCCATGCGACACCGCCGCACGCAACGCCACCGCCCGCGACCGATCCCACACACGCCGCCCAGGCGGCCGCCACCGCCACCGCCGCAATGCGCCGCGTCCGCGCCGATACGCTGAACCGGCTGCTGAGCCTGTCCGGCGAGTCGCTCGTCGAATCGCGCTGGCTCAAGCCGTTCGCCGAATCGATGCTGCGCGTGAAGCGCGCGCAGCGCGACGCGGCCCGCTCGCTCGATCTGCTGTACGAACGCTTCGCCGACGATCTCGACGCGGGCGCGCTCGCGTCGATGAACGAAGTGCGTCACATGCTGAACGATCTGCAGCGCGCGCTCGCCGAGCGCATGGACGAATTCGACCGCTTCGAGCGGCGCAGCACGCACATCGCCGAGCAGCTGTACGACGAGGCGCTGCAATGCCGGATGCGGCCGTTCGGCGATGCGACGCGCGCGTATCCGCGCATCGTGCGCGACCTCGCGCGCTCGCTCGGCAAGCAGGTACGCTTCTCGATCGTCGGCGAGGGCACGCAGGTCGACCGCGACATCCTCGATCTGCTCGACGCGCCGCTCGGCCACCTGCTGCGCAACGCGATCGACCACGGCGTCGAGCCGCCCGACGTGCGCCGCGCGCGCGGCAAGCCGGCCGACGCGCGCGTGACGCTCGAGGCGCGGCACAGCGCCGGCTCGCTGCTCGTCAGCGTGATCGACGACGGGCCGGGCGTCGACCTCGACGCGCTGCGCGCGGCCGTCGTGCGCCAGCGCCTCACCGACGACGAGACGGCCGCGCGGCTGTCCGACGCCGAGCTGCTCGAATTCCTGCTGCTGCCCGGCTTCTCGATGCGCGACGCGGTGACGGACGTGTCCGGCCGCGGCGTCGGCCTCGACGCGGTGCAGGAGATGGTGCGCGGCGTGCGCGGCGCCGTGCGGATCTTCAACGAACCGGGCGTCGGCATGCGCTTCGTGCTGCAGCTGCCGCTCACGCTGTCGGTGATCCGCAGCCTGCTCGTCGAAGTCGGCGGCGAGCCGTATGCGTTTCCGCTCGCGCACGTGCGCCGCACGCTCGAACTGGCGCACAACGACATCGACGTGCTCGAGGGCCAGCCGCATTTTCCGTTCGACGGGCGGCGCGCGGGCCTCGTCGCCGCGCATCAGCTGCTCGATGCGGGCGCCCCCGACGCCGCGCGGGCGACTACGGCGGTCGTGGTGGTCGGCGGCGAGCCCGAGCTGTACGGCGTCGCGGTCGACCGCTTCCTCGGCGAACGGATGCTGGTCGTGCAGCCGCTCGACAGCCGCCTGCACAAGATCCAGAACATCGCGGCCGGCGCGCTGCTCGAGAACGGCGACCCGGTGCTGATCGTCGACGTCGAGGACCTGATCCGCTCGGTCGACAAGCTCGTGCGCGGCGGCCAGCTCGCGACGCTGTCGCGCGATCCGCAGCGCGCGCTCGGCGAGCGGCGGCGTCGCGTGCTCGTCGTCGACGATTCGCTGACGGTGCGCGAGCTCGAGCGCAAGCTGCTCGAGAAGCGCGGCTACGACGTGACCGTCGCGGTGGACGGGATGGACGGCTGGAACGCGGTGCGCAGCGACGCGTTCGACCTCGTCGTCACCGACGTCGACATGCCGCGCATGGACGGCATCGAGCTCGTCATGCTGATCAAGGGCGACCCGGCGCTCAAGCGCGTGCCGGTGATGATCGTCTCGTACAAGGATCGCGACGAGGATCGCCGGCGCGGGCTCGACGCCGGCGCCGACTACTACCTGGCCAAGAGCAGCTTCCACGACGAGGCGCTGCTCGACGCGGTGCACGACCTGATCGGAGACGCGCGCGGATGAACATCGGCATCGTCAACGATCTGCCGCTGGCCGTCGAGGCGCTGCGCCGGGTGATCGCCTCGCGCACCGAACATCGCGTGCTGTGGGTCGCGACCGACGGCGACGAGGCGGTGGACTTCTGCATCGCGCAGCCGCCCGATCTCGTGCTGATGGATCTCGTGATGCCGAAGCTCGACGGCGTCGCCGCGACGCGGCAGATCATGGCGCGTGCGCCGTGCGCGATCCTGATCGTGACCGCGGACGTCAGCGCGAACACGTCGTCGGTCTACGAGGCGATGGGCGCGGGCGCGCTCGATGCGGTCGACACGCCGACGCTCGCGCTCGGCCTGCCGTCGGACGCCGCGCCGCAGCCGCTGCTCGCGAAGATCGACCAGATCGGCCGCCTGCTCGAAAGCCGCGCGGCGCCGCTCGCGCCGTGCGCGCGGATGCCGGCGTGCGGCCAGCCGACGCTCGTCGCGATCGGCGCGTCCGCCGGCGGGCCGACCGCGCTCACCGCGCTGCTGCGCGCGTTGCCGGCCGATTTCCCGGCCGCGCTGGTGATCGTGCAGCACGTCGATCAGGCGTTCGCGGTCGGCATGGCGGAGTGGCTCGACGGCCATACGCGGCTGCCGGTGCGCATCGCCCGGCAGGGCGGCGTGCCGCGTGCGGGCGAGGTGCTGCTGGCCGCCACCAACGATCACCTGAGCCTGTCGCCGCGCGGCGTGCTGGGCTATACGCGGCACCCGGTCGACACGCCGTACCGGCCGTCGATCGACGTGTTCTTCACCAGCGTCGCCGACGGCTGGCGGGGCGACGCGCTCGGCGTGCTGCTGACGGGCATGGGGCGCGACGGCGCGCTGGGGTTGAAGGCGATGCGCGCGAAGGGCTGCTACACGATCGCGCAGGACGAGGCGACCAGTGCGGTGTACGGGATGCCGAAGGCCGCCGCGGCGCTCGGCGCGGCGGCGGCGATCCTGCCGCTCGAGCGCATCGCGCCGCGGCTCATCTCGCGCGTGATGCGTCGCTCGCCCGACTGAGAGAGCGCCCGGCGCGGCCGGCCGCGCTGGTCGTCATGCTGGCGGCCGCGTCGCGCATCGCGTACAATCGCCGGCTGCGGAGATGGCATGCCTCCCTGCGGTCGATCACGGCGCGTTGCGCGCGCGAGTCGGCCCTCAACCGCCGGTGAGCCCGGCTGATGATGCCTGCGTGTTCCTGGGTCGTCAGGAGGTCGCAGGCCGTCCATTGCGGCATTCTGCCGCCCAGGTTTTGATGTTCCGTCGAATCTGGAAATCATGTTTTTCTCGACCTCTGCCGATTTCTTCGCGACCGTGCGCTACGTGTGCCGCTGGCTCGCCCTGTCGGCCCTGCTCGGCATCCTGGCCGGCACGGCTTCCGCATTCTTCCTGATCGCGCTCGACTGGGCGACCGGCACGCGCATCGCGCATCCGTGGCTGTTGTGGGGGCTGCCGGCCGCCGGCTTCGCGACCGGCTGGGTCTACCACCGGT
The DNA here is from genome assembly GCF_004368385.1 of Burkholderia sp. B10. Classification (NCBI taxonomy): domain Bacteria; kingdom Pseudomonadati; phylum Pseudomonadota; class Betaproteobacteria; order Burkholderiales; family Burkholderiaceae; genus Burkholderia; species Burkholderia sp. B10. The sequence goes on from NZ_PQMX01000121.1 coordinate 5,371, forward strand.
TCGGCCAGTCGGTCGCGCGCGGCAACAACCTGCTGATCGACGAAATCCACGATCCGAAGGCGCTCGTGCCGAAGCGGATGGGGCCGCTCGTGCTGGTCGCGACCGTCGTCACGCATCTGTTCGGCGGTTCGGCCGGCCGCGAGGGCACGGCCGTGCAGATGGGCGGCGCGCTCGCCGACCGCGTCACGCAGTTGTTCCGGCTCGACCGCGAGCATCGGCGCGTGCTGCTGATGGGCGGTATCGCGGCCGGTTTCTCGTCGGTGTTCGGCACGCCGCTGGCCGGCGCGGTGTTCGGGCTCGAGGTGCTGGCGATCGGCCGGCTGCGCTACGACGCGCTGTTGACCTGCGTCGCGTCGTCGATCGTCGCCGACGTCGTGTGCCGCGCGTGGGGCGTGCATCACACCGTCTATGCGATCGCGTCGGTGCCGGCGGTGTCGGCGACCGGGCTGGCCGCGACGGTCGTCGCCGGCGTCGCGTTCGGCGTGGTCGGCCGGCTGTTCGCATTCGCGACGCATGCGCTGACCGCCTGGTTCCGGCGCGTGGTGCGCTACGCGCCGCTGCAGCCGGTGCTCGGCGGCGCGATGGTGGCCGTCGCGGCCACCGTGCTGAACGTGCCGCAATACCTGGGCCTCGGGATTCCGACGATCGAGGCCGCGTTCCACGGGCCGCTGCCGGCGTACGATTTCGCGGGCAAGTTCGCGTTCACCGTGGTGACGCTCGCGTCCGGGTTCAAGGGCGGCGAAGTGACGCCGCTGTTCTACATCGGCGCGACGCTCGGCAACGCGCTCGGCCAGGTGCTCGCGCTGCCGGTGCCGGTGCTCGCGGGGCTCGGCTTCGTCGCGGTGTTCGCCGGCGCGGCCAACACGCCGATCGCGTCGACCATCATGGCGATCGAGCTGTTCGGCGCGGATCTCGGCGTGTATGCGATCGTCGCGTGCGTGGTCGCGTATCTGTTCTCGGGACACGCGGGCATTTACCGCGCGCAGCGCATCGCGGTGGGCAAGGGCGCGCAGGTCGAGATCGACTGACGTCGGCGCGGCGGGCGGCCGACCGGCCGTCAGGTGTCGACGCGATGCCGCCGCCGGCGCTCGCCGGGGCGGCCGCGCGCGTTACGGCTTCGGCAGCTTCGCGACGTTGCGCGCGAGCAGTTCCTCGATATCGACGCCCTTGTCGGCCAGCAGCGTCGTGACGATGCCGGTCAGCTCGCCGAGCGTCTCCTGGACCGATTCGCGGATCGTGTCCACCACGACCTGGGTGCTGCGCTCGATCTCGATGTTGACCTTGGCGCCGACGCCCTTCGCATCGAAGGTGGTCGCGCGGCGCGTTTCGGGAATCAGCCACACTTCGAACCAGCCTGCGGCGCGGTCGACGTCGGCCACGGTCAGGCTGCAGCCGTTGATCGCGATATAGCCCTTCGCGAACACGTAGCGCTTGAACTCGGCCGGCACGCCGATGCGGATCATCCGGTTGTGTTCGGACGCCGCGATGTGCAGGACCGTGCCCGTGAAGTCGACGTGGCCGGACAGCGGATGCCCGCCGATTTCCGCGCCGTCCTTCGCGGCCCGCTCGACGTTCACGCGCGCGCCGGTCGCCAGCTCGGCCAGCGTGGTGATCCGCAGGCTCGGCAGCATCACGTCGAAGTCGATCAGCGTCGGCGAATGGATCGTCGTCACCGTCAGGCACACCCCGTCGACCGACACGCTGGCGCCGATCTCGATGTCGGCAGTGAAGCGCTCCGGGAATTCGATGCTGAACGTCCTCAGCTCGCCGTGGTCCTCGATGGCCTTGATGACGCCAACACCCTGAACAATGCCTGTAAACATGATCTGCCTTTCGTCGCGAATTGCCTGGTCCGTATGATAAGTGATCGCGGGAACCCGCATCGCGAGCAGGGTCGGCGGCGCGGCCCGCGCGCGCGGACCGCCCCCGCGCCGTCGGGCCGCTGACCGGCCTGCCCGCGTTACACGGCCGCCCGGTGTTCCGGCGACTCGGCGCCGTCGCCGAGCGTGCGCGGCGGCGCATCGATCAGGCCCTTCGCGAGCTCCAGCGCCTGCCGCTCGAACAGCCGGCGATAGACGCCGCCGTGGATACGGATCAGCGTATCGTGGTCGCCTTCCTCGATCACCTTGCCGCGCTCGAGCACGAGCAGCCGGTCGAGCGCGCGGACCGTCGACAGCCGGTGCGCGACCACGAGCGTCGTGCGCCCCACCATCAAGCGCTCCATCGCCTGCTGGATCAGCACTTCGCTTTCGCTGTCGAGGCTCGACGTCGCTTCGTCGAGGATCAGCACCGGCGCATCGGCGAGGAAGGCCCGCGCGATCGCGACGCGCTGCCGTTCGCCGCCCGACAGCTTGATCCCGCGTTCGCCGACGAGCGTGTCATAGCCGTCCGGCAGCGCGTCGATGAAATCGTGCGCGCTGGCCAGCCGCGCGGCGCGTTCGATCTCCGCGCGGCTCGCGTCGGGACGCGCATACGCGATGTTCTCCGCGAGCGTGCGGTGAAACAGCACCGGCTCCTGCTGGACGATCGCGATCTGGCTGCGCAGCGACTCCTGCTGCACCTGCGCGATGTCCTGCCCGTCGATCGTGATGCGCCCGCCCGACACGTCGTAGAGCCGCTGGATCAGCTTGATGAACGTCGTCTTGCCCGAGCCCGAATGGCCGACGAGCCCCACGCGCTCGCCGGGCGCGATGCGCATCGAGAAGTCGTCGTAGAGCGACACCGGATGGTTGCCGTAGCGGAACGTCACGTGCTCGAAGCGAATCTCGCCGCGCGTGATGCGGATCGCGGGCGCGCCGGGGCGATCCTCGATGCCGAGCGGCTGGCGCTCGAGCGCGACGAGTTCTTCCATGTCGTTGACCGAGCGCTGCAGGTTGCGGATGTGCATGCCGACGTCGCGCAGATAGCCCTGCAGCATGAAGAACATCGTCAGCGAGAACGCGATGTCGCCGACGCTCGCCTCGTCGTTCGCCCACAGCCGCAGCGCGACGCCGATCATCGCCGCCTGCATCGCGACCAGCATCGCGCCTTGCAGCCCGCCGTTGAGCGTGCCGCGCACCCACGTGCGGCGCGTGCGCTGCCGCCACTTGCCGATCACGCGCGCGAGGCGTGCTTCCTCGCGCGTTTCCGCGCCGAACGCCTTGACGACGGTGTTGCAGCTGATCGCGTCCGCGAGCGCGCCGCCCATGCGCGTGTCCCACATGTTGCCGAGCCGCGCGGCCGGCGCGACGATCCCGAGCGACACGGCCACGGTCACCGCGATATACAGCAGCGAACCCGCGCCGACGACGAAGCCCATCACCGGCCAGTGCGTGCCGAGCAGCACGGTTGCGCCGGCCAGCATCATCACCGACGGCAGCAGCGCGATCAGCACGGTGTCGTTCAGCAGGTCGAGCGCCCAGATCCCGCGCGTGATCTTGCGCACGGTCGAGCCGGCGAAGCTGTTCGCGTGCCAGTCGGTGGAGAAGCGCTGCACGCGATGGAACGACGCGGCGGCGATCTCGCTCATCATTTTCAGCGTCAGCGTGATGATGTTCAGGTAGACGCCTTGGCGCAGCAGCGTCGCGCCGATGCCAAGGCCGGCCAGCGTGCCGAACGCCGTGATGGCCGAACGCCATGCGGCGGTGCGCTCGGTCAGGCCGCTCGACAGTGCATCGACGAGGCGGCCGGCGAACAGCGGCGTGAGGACGTCGGCGAGTGCGCCGAGCAGCGCCAGCGCCGCGATCGCGGCGATGCGCACGGGCTGCCGGCGCCAGTAGCGGAACGTGAAGCCGAAGACGGCCCGGAATGCGTGGCCGCCCGAATGGGTGGTTTTTCTGGTCATGTATCGTTGCCCGGCGCGTCGCGCGTCGGGACTTTCCGGTTCGGAGAACGTCGAAAACGCGACAGCCGACCCGCGCGCACGGCGCGGATGAAACGAACAACGGGCTGTCGGGAAAATGCGCGGACCGGCGGGTGAGCGGACCCGGAAGCCGGCGCGTGCGACGCGCAGGATCAGCGGCGTCGCGAGACCACGTTCGGGAAGGCTGCTGGCATTCGTGACATCTGCACCTCCCTGTAGCGAACGGTTGAAATGAAGAAAAAAGGACGCCGAAAAAGCGTGGATCGATTCTAGCAGCAGTGTTCGGCTCGCCGCAATGTCTGACGAATGCGCGTTGCGGCGTCGATACGCGCGGCACGCGGCGCGTCGGAGGCTTCGATACGTTTCGGTATGTATCGGCCCCGTTTCGTGCGCGGCGCGGCGCGGAGCGCGGGGCCGCATCGATTAAACTTTGCGGTTGCGCCGGCTGCTGCGGCCCGGCCGATTCACCCCGATACATTCCTGAGGAAACGATGAGCGACGTTCAGCAAGGCATTCTGGCTCCGATCGACACGGCGGCCCGATACCTCACTTTCACGATTTCCAGCAACGTCAATGTCGCGGCGGCGCTGCGGGCATTGCGCGAGCTCGTCGACGGACGCGGCGCGGTCGCCGGCTTCGGTCATGCGCTGGCCGCGCATCTCGGGCGCCCGGTGCCGGGCCTGACCGAATATCCGGCGTTCGCGGTGAACGACCGCACGCTGCCCGTCACGCCCGCCGACGTGTGGGTGTGGCTGCGCGGCGACGATCGCGGCGAGCTGGTGCTGCGCACGCGCGCGATCGAGCGTGCGCTCGCGCCGGCCTTCGCGCTGCAGGACGTGGTCGACGGCTTCCGCTATTCGGGCGATCGCGACCTGTCTGGATATGAGGACGGCACCGAGAATCCGACCGGCGACGACGCGCTGGCCGCGGCCGTCGTGGCCGGGCAGGGCGCGGGCCTGGACGGCTCGAGCTTCGTCGCGGTTCAGCAATGGCTGCACGACTTCGACCGGATGGAGCGCATCGCGTCGGGCGACATGGATCACATCGTCGGCCGCCGCCGCTCGGACAACGAGGAGATCGACGACGCGCCCGCGTTTGCGCACGTGAAGCGCACCGCGCAGGAGAGCTTCGAACCGGAAGCGTTCATGTTGCGCCGCTCGGCGCCGTGGGCGGATGCGCGGCGCGCCGGGCTCTACTTCGTCGCGTTCGGCTGTTCGTTGCGCGCGTTCGACGTGCAGATGCGCCGGATGTGCGGCGCGGACGATGGCATCGTCGACGGCCTGTTCCGCTTCACGCAGCCGCTGACGGGCGCGTACTTCTGGTGTCCGCCGGTGAAGGACGGCAAGCTGGACCTGTCGGCGCTCGGGCTGTAAGCAGCGCGGTAGCAGCGGAGTGAACG
>NZ_PQMX01000122.1:0-10594 GCF_004368385.1 Burkholderia sp. B10
TAGAGCGACCCAGGGGGAGCGGGCATGGACGAGCCGCTGGAGGAGCCCGTCGGAGTAGGCCCCATGGAAGCGCCACTCGGAGGAGTCGGTTGACGGGGCCGCGTGGCGGGGTGAGCGCACCACGCCTGCCGCCCGCACGTTCGCCGCGGCCGCAAGCCGTGCAGTGATCGCGGAATTTTCAAGCGCTTGTCATTTGGGGCGTACCGCCGGCGCCTCGGCAGCGCTGCCTTGCCCGGTTGTCCGCCGCGGCTCGGCCCCGTCGCAACCGCGCGCGGCGCCAGTACGCCGCGGCTGCACCTGCTGCTGCGCTGCCGATCGGCTGCCCGCCAGGCCCGCGACGGCCCGTGCGCTCGCACGAGGAACGGCCGATGCTGCGCGTGACGACGAAGCCCGGCGGTTCCGGGTATCGACCTACGGTGCAGATATGACCTCCAGAACACGTTCCACTCATCCATTGTTGAATCTGGTCGCGGCCGTCGCATGCGGCGCGGCGGCGATGTACTTTCTCGATCCGGCGTCGGGCCGGCGGCGGCGCGCGTACGTGCGCGACAAGGCCGCTGCGGGCCGGGACGGCGTCGCCGACTATGCGAGCGCTCAGGCGCGGCGCGCGGCCGATCATGCGCGTGGCGCGATCGCCGGGCTGCATGCCGACTGGTTCGCCGGCGAAGCCGACGACGTGCAGATCGCCGAGCGCGTACGCGCCGCATTGGGCCATCTGGTCGCACATCCGCGCGACGTCGACGTGGGCGTCGAGCACGGGCACGTGCGCCTGAGCGGGCAGGTCGAGGAAACCGAGCGGCATGCGCTGGTCGACGGCATCGCCGGGCTGCGCGGCGTGCAGACCGTCGAGGACGCGATGGGCGCGCGCAGCGAATACAAGGCGCCGCCCGCCGGCCCCATGCACTGACGCCGCATGGCTCGCGTCGCCGCATGCGGCCGGCGCGGGCCGACCCGAACCCGCGCACGCGCGGCGCGCGTAACGGCGGCTGCGCGGCGCTTCACCGGAGCCTTGCCGATGTCCGATCGTCCGTTCTCCGACACGACGCCTGCGACACCCGAACCCGGCGCGCACAACGCGCTGGAGAGCCTGCTGGGCAGCCTGCACCGGCACGGTTTTCTGAACTTCGCGAACGAAGTCGTCAGCGCGAACGCGCAGATGGCGCAGCGGCTCGTCGACGCGTTCGACAAGCCCGGCATGCAATCCGGCGTACAGAACCTGATGACGCTGCTGATGGCGCTGTCGCGGATTCCGCCCGAGCAGTTCGGCAAGGTCGCCTTCGCGGCTGCCGACGCGCTGCATCACGTCGGCGCGTGGAAATCGGCCGAGCACGAGCACGTCGCGCCGGGCGTGCGCGGCGCGTATCGGCTGCTGCACGACGAGGCGCTGTGGGATGCGCTGACGCCGCTGCTCGAAGGGTTGAAGGTGTTCGCGCAGGGGCTCGAGCGCGAGCCGCCTGATCCGGCTTCGGCCGCGGCGGGCGTCAGCGCGACCCGCGAAGGGCGCTGAGCGCGACGCAGGCGCCGACATGCTGCTCGCAGAGCGTCGCGAGCTGACGTGCGATGCGTTGCGTGGGTGCGCTGGTCGGCCAGTGCGACACCGCGTCGAGGCGAACCCAGCGGCACAGCGCGATCTCGCGACCCGCGCGCGCGTGCTTGGCCGGCGGCAGCTTCGCGACGAATACGTGGTGACGTTTCGCGCTGCCGTCCACGTAGAAGAAATACGCGAGGTCGAGACCGACGAGGCCCGTCTCCTCCTGCAGTTCGCGATGCGCGGCCTCGAGCGCCGACTCGCCGCGCCGGATCATGCCGCCCGGCAACGTCCAGCGCAGCGCTTGCCGGCGCGCGACCAGCAGGACGCGGCCGTTGCGATGGCAGACGATCGTCGCGCGCTCCTTCGTCAACGGTGCGAGCGGCACCGCGCGCACCGGAAAATCGGACGGGTCGGGGAGCGTCATGCGAGGCGGGTAGGTGATGAGGGCGAGGTCCATGACCATACGCAGCAACGGGTGTGCCCGAAGCGGTGCGAGCGGTGGGCGGCGACGAAGTTGCGGCGGCGTGGTCGTGACGCGTATAGGCTGGACTCGACCAAACAGACCGCGTCAGATTGGCTGACTCAGTTCGGCACGTTGGAGACGTTCGCCGCATCGCGCCGGATCATTGACGATCCGGCGCGTCAGCGGCGAGAGCCGGCGGGCACGTGGTCGACGGTGCCAGTGAGCACGGCGTAACCGTGGCTACCCGGCCGCTAGTCCGGCAGCACGACGCCCGACAGCCGGCGGCATTCGTCGATCAGCCGGTCCTGCACTTCGGGATCGTGCGCGTCCGGATGCGTCGGCCGCGGCATCAGATGATAGAAGTACTGCCCGCTGACGCGCGCCGCGGGATCGTCGCTGGCCGCGAGCCAGACCTGGGTGCGCGGCGCCGCATCGAGATCGTCGGGCGCGCCGGGGCCGCCCTTCTTCGTCGCGACCCAGCCCGGTTCGAGCGCATTCGACAGCACGTCCGGCCAGCGCCGCGCAATCGCGAACGCGAGCAGCACGTCATGCAGCTTCGAGTCCGAATACGCGGCCGTGCCGTCCCATCGGCGTGTGCGCCATTCGAGATCGTCGAGGCTCGCGTCGCCGCTGCGATGCAGACCCGAACTCAGATAGATCAGCCGCCGCGGTTTATCTATCAATGCGGTCAGTACGTACGGCGCGAGCGTGTTGATCGCTAAGACGTGCGGCAAGCCGTCGACCGTTTCGATCCGCCGCGGCTCGCGATACCCGAGCGCCGCGTTGTGGATGATCGAATCGAAACGTCCCAGCCGGTTCGCCTGCGCGGCGACGTCGGCCATTTCGCGCAGGCATGCCAGATCGCCGGACAGCGCAGCGCGCGCGCCCGGCACCGCATCGAGCGCCTGTTGCGCGCGTGCTTCGTCACGGGCATGCAGCACGACCTCGTGCCCATCCTCGACGAGGAGCCGCGCCGCCATCTGGCCGAGACCGTCCGCGGATCCTGTGATCAACACTCTCATCCTTTCTCTCCTGTGATTCGCGGCATGGATCGCGGCGAGCGCGTTGCTCTGCGGTCGCCACGATCGTGCCTGAGTTCGTTCACGCCGCGCGCTCGATCAACCCGCGCAACACCGCTTCCAGCGTGACCGTCCCCTTGACCGTCTGCTCCGGCGCCGCGAAATCGATCCAGCCTTCGTTGAAGCCGTCGAGCATCCGGATGCGCGGCAACGGATGCCGCATTCCCTGCGACCTGAACAGGTCTTCCCAGGTCTCGCGCGGCACCGCCTGCGCGCGCACGTCCTTGCCGAGCAGGTGCGACAGGGTCGCGGCGATGTCGTTCGGCGACACGCGGCGCGGCCCTTCGAACTCGACGATGCGGCTGCCGGTCCAGGTATCGCGCAGCAGGTCGGCGGCGACGCGGCCGACGTCCGCGGTCGCGACCATCGGCACCGGCCGGTCGAGCGGCGTCAGGAACGACGGGATCGTGCCGGTGTCGCGTGCGGGCGCGATGTCCCACGCCGCGTTCTCGATGAACCAGGCCGCGCGCAGGAATGCGACCGGCATCGGCAGCGCGGCGAACTCGCGCTCCATGGCGCCGAGTTGCTGCAGCAGATTGTCCTCCGTGGCCTGCGCGCCGATCGTCGACAGACAGACGACCCGCGCCGGCCGCGCCGCGAGCAGCGCATCGCGCAACGCGGAAATCGCGGCGCGCGACTCCGGATAGCCGGGCGACGGATCGAAGTTCGGCGGCAGCAGCACGAACACGCCCTCCGTACCGGCGAACGCGCGCGACAGCGCGGCGGCGTCGTCCATCTGCGCAATCGCGACGTCGCAGCCCTGCTGCGCCCACTGCGCGCCCTTCGCCGGATCGCGGACCACCGCCCGAACGTCCCGCTCCGCCGCAAGCAGCACCCGCGCGACGACTCCGCCCACCTGCCCTGTAATTCCCGTGATCGCAAACATGACGTTTCCCCTGTTCGATGTGTTTCACGTGTCTTGCGTTTCGACAGGTGCCATTCTGGGCGCCGGCAATTCGCTTCGCGATAACATCGGTGTCATTTGATCCATGACGGGAGGGCATCAATGGCCGGCTTTGACGAACGTATGCTGAACGGCATGGGCGTGTTGGCCGCGATCGTCGATACCGGCAGCTTTGCTGGCGCGGGCGAAATACTCGACATGTCGCAGTCGGGCGTGAGCCGGGCGATCGCGCGGCTGGAAGGCCGGCTCGGCGTGCGCCTGCTGGAGCGCACGACGCGCTCCGTCACGCTCACCGACGAAGGCCGCCGTTTCTACGAGCAGGTGATGCCGCTGCTGGGGGCGCTCGAAGAAGCGACGACCCATGCGACGCAGGGCGCGACGGCGGTGCGCGGCCGCCTGCGCGTGAACGTCGATCCGTTTTTCTCGCGGTTCGTGCTCGGTCCGCAGTTGGGTTCGTTCATCGAGGAATATCCGGAGCTCAGGGTCGAACTGGTGACGCGCGATCAGCTTGGCGACATGATCGCGGACGGCTTCGAGCTGGCGGTGCGTTTCGGGCATCCGCAGCCGTCGACGCTCGTCGCGCGCAAGCTGCTGGAGACGCGCATTCTCACGGTCGCCGCGCCGTCGTATCTGAAGCGGCATGGGCGGCCACTGCAACCCGCCGGTCTGGAGCGCGACACGCATGCGTGCATCCGCTATCGCGATCCGGCCACCGGGCATCCGTTCGACTGGGAGTTTCATCGCGGGCGCAAGAAGCTCGTCGTCGATGTCGCGGGCCGGTTGACGGTGAACGACGTCGGGACGATGCACAGCGTCTGTCTCGCCGGCCACGCGATCGCGCAGGTGATGGAACTGGGCGTCGAAGCGCCACTCGCGGACGGCCGGCTCGTCGACCTGTTTCCCGACTGGCCCGATGACCGTTTCCCGCTGTATGCGCTGTATCCGTCGCGGCGCTACGTGCCGGCGAAGGTGCGTGCTTTTCTCGACTTCATCGTCTCGCTTGCGGCGCCGGCCGCTCATGCGCCGGCCCGCAAGGCTCGTTGACGAGCGACCCGCGCGTTTGCGTCGCGAGGAGTTCGTTCAGTGCCATTGCGAGCGTCGTCGAGCCCGCTCGGTGCTCGATGCTAGCGGCGCCTTCGACGTCGATTCAGCCTTCGTTGAAGTCGTGGAGAGCGTTGAGCTGGGGAATGTGATTGCCCACCGGCGGGGGCTGCGCATCTGATCAGCACGCCGATGCGTGGTGGGAAAAGTCCGGTTTCTGAAAATTCGAAGGGCGCCTTGGGGGCGGGTGCGGCCGACTACGTTGGGCGGCAGTCGGCCGAGGCTATGTTAAAACGCGAAAGAACCCGGTTTTCGAGTGTCGCTTTACCCTTCCCGAGTTGCTGCCAAGCCAATACAGCGCGATCTGAAGGGTCGATCTGTGAGGAAACCATGTTCAGCGTGCGTTTTCACACAGTCTTGGCCATTTTCGGCCCATCGAGAACGATGCACAAATCGACAACAAACTCGCTCAACGCACCTGCGCACGTTTGAACGGGGCGCCATGCGCGAGCAGCATATCTTTTTTGACTTCGGTATCGAAATGCTCCGTCGCGACGATCGCTACTTTCTGCGCTATGACTCGGGCGAACTCGTTATTTGAATGAGGGCTTGAAATCTCTACGGATGATGCCGCGCTGGCCGCACACAGCGAGAAATTTGCCCACGAGGTAATCCTGAAAGTGGATCTGAAACGAAGTCGATCTCGCGGTGAGAGTGGCGTCCATTCAGCCATGTCTTGATGTCTGGCAAGCGATCAGATCGATCACGTTATGCACCGGGACGGATTGCCTTCGTCGCTGAACCGGAAGAACCCTGATCCTTTCCTATCGCCTTTCACCCTCAAGACTCCCGGCGCCTTGCCGATATCAATAGTCGATGCGGCGGTTTCAGCAAAATCATTCACTACCTGAGTTAGTGCCGAATCAAAGTGTCGCAAGGTAAGGCTATGTCGGATTTGAGTAACAGATCACAAGATTACGTGGACGGCGAGATGGTCAGCTTCGCTGTCGTCGGGCGCGATGCTCACGGCGAATTCGTCATCAATGCCTGCAACGCCCGGTTCATCCAAATGGCGGGTGGGATAGCTGCGGATTGGAACACGTTCCCCATCTCATTCGACGCTCTGATTCCGAATCAAGTGGGACTCGAGTTGTGCGAAAAGCTTCGGGCATGCTTCACGTCCGGAGCGGCGCAGGAACTGCGGCAGTCTTTCGCGCTTCATGACGGCGTACACCCGTGGCACCTCTCGCTTAAACCCCTCAGACATACGAGCAGTGGAACGGCCGTGCACGAAGTCCTCGTGACAGGTTTCGATACTGCCTCGGAAACGCGGCTGACACATGAACTCGAAGTGAGTGCTTCCCGTTTTCGGGCGGTGGTCGACTCCGCTTACGACGCGATTGTAACGATCAACGAACAGCACAACATCACGTTCTTCAATCGCGCGGCAGAGAACCTGTTCGGCTACAAGTCCGCCGAGGTGCTGGGACAGCGGATCGAAGTCCTGATGCCGGAAAAGTTTCGCGCGAATCATTCCCGGAACGTCGGGCGGTTCGCAGACTCCGTACAGATGAGCCTGCGGTCGATTACACCGCCCCGCATGGACGAAAGCAACAGCGTGTATGGACGGCATCGGGATGGCACGGTCATCCCCGTTGAAATCGCCATTTCAAAAATAGAAGTGAACGGCGTCATCGAATTCACGGCAGTCGTTCGCGATATCAGAGAACGCGCTGAGCTCATCGCTCTGCTGAAGAAGCAGGCCGTGACCGACGCGCTGACCGGCCTGGCGAACCGCCGCGAGTTTCTGAATTTTGTCGAAAAGGTGCTCGGCACCGACGACCTCCTGTCTGTGTTTATTCTGGACATCGACTACTTCAAGAAGATCAACGACGGCTACGGCCACGATATCGGCGACGAAGTGCTGCGGGTGCTGGCGAAGGTCGGTATGTCGATTCCGCACGAGTCTGGGTTGTTCGCGCGCTGGGGAGGGGAGGAATTCGTCGCGGCATTGCCGGGCGCAGACGCCGCAGACGTGCGTCGGATCGCGGAGACGCTGCGTCGCCGCTTCGAGGAACAGGATTTCGAGCACGCGTGGCGCGTAAAGCCGATCCAATTTACCGTCAGTATCGGTGTCGTCACACGGGAAGCGGGCGAGCGTGATGTCGATGCGTTGATGCGGCGGGCAGACCGGGCGCTCTATGCGGCGAAAGAGTCGGGCCGTAATCGTATCGAGGTCGGTTAAGCGTATCAGGCTTACTGTATGAAGCGAACCTTCGCGGAAGCACGCTGACCTGCCCCCTTTAATAGAGCCAATGGGCTTCTAGCAAAGTCCCTTTAAACCAACTCCTGGAAAGCGGCAGGAGCATCCGCGGTTGCCCGATGTTTCGCCGCAAACTCCGACGGCGCAAGGTAGTTCAGTGCACTGTGCGGCCTTTGCTCGTTGTAGTCCTGACGCCATGCCGCGATGACAGCCCGAGCGTGCGCGAGCGTCGTGAACCAGTGCTCGTTAAGGCATTCGTCGCGGAACATGCCGTTGAACGATTCGATGTACGCATTCTGCGTTGGCTTGCCCGCCTGAATCAACTTCAGCGTGACGCCGTTCGCATATGCCCGCTGGTCAAGCGCGCGGCTCGTAAATTCGGGCCCCTGGTCGGTTCGCACCGCCTTGGGATAGCCACGGAAGCGAGCTGCACGGTCCAATACCCGAGCGACATACAAACCTGAGATGCCATGATCGACGACGATGTCGACAGCCTCGTTCGTGAAGTCGTCGACGACGGTCAGGCACTTCACGCGCGGGCCGTTGGAAAGCGCATCCATCAAGAAATCGATTGACCACACCTCGTTGGGCGCGCCCGGCAATGCCAGTTGCTCGCGCTCAATCATGACGCCCTGGCGCTTGCGACGGCGCCGCACAGCCAGCCCTGCCTCACGGTACAGGCGATAGATGCGCTTGTCGTCTAATTGCTGTCAATTGATCATCCTCCGGGAAAGGGTTCAGACCAGCCGTTTCCTTGTCGTCTTCGTGGTCGTGTTCACGCCACAACATGCCGTCAGAGAGTCGCTACAACGTTCCGATGTGATTGCCGCGGTTTTCCCGCAAAGCGCGTCAAGGAATCGTTGAGGCGACGTAATCAGCCTGGATGAACCGGTACCGCAGTTGTTGCAGGTAAAGCGACTTGCGACGGCGAGCGTGTGGCTATCCCGAGATGAACTCCTTGCTGCTTCTCCACATTGAAAGCGGCAGCGTCGAGAGTTTGCGAGTGGTTGCAACCAGTGCTTTGCGCAGGCCAATCCGGGGAATCAGTGCCTGCGCCCAACGTCGGAGTGCGCGCAGTCGCGCTTATGACGCAGGAGCAAAGCCGACGCCGCCTCGAACAGCATGTGTCTGGTCAGCCGGCAGCCGGTCTTGGATATTCCCCCCGCCCAGCGGTTCCATCAATCTGTTGCATCGACCGGTTGAATCCGCAGCCAGAAGGAGTCGTACGCGGTCTCGCCGAGCCGGACCTGCGGGCGACCGCTTTGTCTTATGAATCGACGGGAACTTCCGGATTGCCGCTATCGAGACTATGGTTATCTTCTAGTCCTGTCCTGCTTCGGGCAGTAGGCGACTTGATGGCAACGTAATACGAAGTGCCAGAGTAGAGCAGGCTCGCACGGATGTTCCGTGTTTCGCCCTATCGCATGCATCCGACTAGTTGGCGGATTGCGTACCGCGCTCCTGCCGTCGTGTTGCCAGATGGGGCGCAAGCGCTGCCACGCTTCAACGAAGGCCGACGCGTGCGATGCGACATCGGCAACCGCAACGAACCATTTGAAAGGATCGATCATGCCTGCATTGGTGGAAGCGACCAAGGACGCCATCGAAAGCCTCCTACCTGAGCTCGAAGCGATCTACAAGGACCTGCACGAGCATCCCGAACTGTCGATGCAGGAAGTGCGCACCGCACGTATTGCAGCCGATTATCTCGAACATGTCGGTTATGACGTTACGCGGGGTATTGGCATGACCGGCGTCGTGGCGGTGTTACGCAACGGCGACGGTCCGACTGTAATGTTGCGCGCCGACATGGATGCGCTTCCGATGGCAGAGGCGACCGGATTGCCGTATGCCAGCACGGCGAGGGCGAAGGACGAGGATGGCCTCGAAGTGGGCGTCGCGCACTCGTGCGGCCACGACATGCACGTGACCTGGCTGATGGGTGTCGCACACCTGATGGCGGCGCACCGGGACGCCTGGCGCGGAACGCTGATGGCGGTCTTTCAGCCGGGCGAGGAGGTGGCGCGCGGCGCCCGCAGCATGATTGACGACGGCATGGCCGAACGCTTCCCGAAGCCGGACGTCATCCTTGGTCAGCACGTCATGGTTGGCGCGGCGGGCACGGTCGGCTATCGGAGCGGCACGATCCTTTCGGCGGGCGACAGTTTGAAGGTAAGGTTGTTTGGACGCGGTTCGCACGGATCGCAGCCACAAACCTCGATCGATCCGGTCATCATGGCGGCTTCGACGACGCTCCGTCTGCAGACGATCGTATCGCGGGAAATCTCCCCGCGCGATAGCGCGGTGCTGACGATTGGTGCGCTGCAGGCGGGAACGAAAGAGAACATCATCCCGGACGACGCGACGCTCAAGCTCAACATGCGCACATTCGACGAAGACGTGCGCGAATACATGCTGGGTGCGATCCGTCGCATCTGTTGCGCGGAATGCATGGCTTCCAACGCACCACGCGAACCCGAATTCACGACGCTCTCGAGTTATCCGCTGACGATCAACGACGCGCAGGCAAGCGAGCGTCTGAGGGCGGCATTCGAAGCGCACTTTGGCGAGCGCGCCTACGAAACGCCCCCGGCAGAGGCGAGCGAGGACTTCAGCGTATTCGGGCGCGAATGGGGCGTGCCATATGGGTTCTGGTTCATCGGCGGGACCGATCCGGATACGTTTAGAAAGGCGTTGGCGGAGAAAAAGCTCAACGAGATTCCCAGCAACCATTCGCCGAAGTTCGCGCCGGTACTCGACCCGACGCTGCGTACGGGGCTGGAAGCGATGCTATGCGCGGCCGGGGCGTGGCTCGACCAGCGAGATACATCGGCGTGAATTCGCACGCGGCCTACTTCGCCCTCGATCTGGTCGGGACTTTCGTATTCGCCATGAGCGGCGCTATTGCCGCTCGCCAAAAGCGGCTGGACCTGTTCGGCACCTTGTCCATCGCGTTCATGGTGGCATGCGGCGGCGGAATCGTGCGTGACGTCTGCATTGGCGCGATTCCGCCGGCAGGGCTTTCAAACTGGAGGTATCTGGCTGTTGATGTCCACGCAGAACTGACCCACCTGAGGCTGTAGTTTTCATCGAATTTTGACCCACGTGATTGAATGTCCTGCTCAATCTTTGAGCAGGGGATACAGAGGTGATCACGGTGGGCATATTGGCCAAGATCAGGCGGATGTATTTCCGCGAGAAGGTCCCGCTGCGCGAGATTGCGAGGCGCACGGGCCTGTCCCGGAACACGGTGCGCAGCTGGCTTCGGCAAACGGATGCCGTTGAGCCGAAGTACCCGAAGCGCGTCAGCCCG
>NZ_PQMX01000123.1:0-10502 GCF_004368385.1 Burkholderia sp. B10
GGGTTGGGCCGGCTGCACGGGTTGCGCGCACACGAACACGTGCAGGTCGCGCGCGAAGCCGTCGAGCTCCTCGGTGAGCTGGCGCACCAGCCGCCCGAGGATGTTGTACGCGAGCACCGCGGGGATCGCGACGACGAGCCCGAACGCGGTCATGATCAGCGCCTCGCCGACCGGCCCCGCGACGTTCTCGATCTGCGCCTGCCCGCTCACGGCGATGCTGCCGAGCGCATGGTAGATGCCCCATACGGTGCCGAGCAGCCCGACGAACGGCGCGGTGCTGCCGATCGACGCGAGCAGCACCTGGCCGAACTCGAGGCGCCGCTGCGAGCGCAGCATCGCGTGACGCAGCGCGCGCAACACGCGTTCGCCGCGCTCGACGCGCGCGGCCAGCGCGGCGGGATCGTGTTCGTCGGCCGCATCGCGCGCGGCTTCGGCGAGCGGCACGAACACGCGCTCGCGATCGGCGCCGGCGAGCGCGGCGATGCCCGCGTCGAGCGACGCCGCCCGCCAGAACGCGGCGAGCGCGCGCGGCCCCTGCCGCTTCGCGCGGACCAGCAGCCACGATTTGACGAGCAGGAAGCACCAGCTGGCGACGGACATCGCCAGCAGCACGTAGGCGACGGCGTGCGTGATCGCATCGCCGCTTTCGAGGTAGTGGACAACGCCGGTGGGAATCGCCATCGGAGTTTCCCCGTGAGGATCAGCGCAGGCCGAGCACGTCCTGCATGTCGAACAGGCCGGCGCCGCGCGCCGACAGGAAGCGGACCGCACGCAGCGCGCCCTGCGCGTACGACACGCGGCTCGACGACTTGTGCGTGATTTCGATCCGTTCGCCGATGCCGGCGAACAATACGGTGTGATCGCCGACGATGTCGCCGCCGCGCACCGCCGCGAAACCGATCGACGACGGATCGCGTTCGCCGGTCACGCCATGGCGGCCGTACACCGCGCAGTCGTCGAGCGAGCGGCCGAGTGCGCCGGCCACCGCCTCGCCCATCATCAGCGCGGTGCCCGACGGCGCGTCGACCTTGTGACGGTGGTGCGCCTCGATGATCTCGATGTCGTAGCCGTGCGAGAAGTGCTGCGCCGCGAATTCGAGCAGCTTCAGCGTGACGTTCACGCCGACGCTCATGTTCGCCGCGAACACGATGCCGAGCTTCGCCGCCGCAGCCTGCAGCTGCGCCTTCTGCTCGGCCGTGAAGCCGGTCGTGCCGATCACGAGCTTCACGTCGTGGCGCAGCGCGGCCTCGATGTGGGCGATCGTGCCCTCCGGCCGCGTGAAGTCGATCAGGTAGTCGGCCTGCGCGAACACCGCGTCGAGATCGTCGGTCAGCTTGATGCCGGTGTCCTTGCCGACGAACGCGCCCGCGTCCTGGCCGAGAAACGGCGACCCGGCGCGGTCGAGTGCGCCGACGAGCTGCGCGTCGGCATCGTTGAGAACGGCTTCGATCAGCATCCGGCCCATACGGCCCGATGCACCGGCAATCGCAATCTTCATGGCTTTCTACACGACAGGTCTAAAGGCGGGCGGCGCCTGCCGCCCCCGATTCCGCACGCGGGCCGCTTACTGGGCCGGCGCGGTGAGCGGCTGGTTCTGCAGGTTGTCCGCGCCCTGCGGGCCGACCGGCGGCGACGCGTCGTTCGACACGTTCGGCTGCGGCGGACGATGGAACTGGAACTGCGGCTGGATCGCCGGCGCCGCGCCCGGCGGCTGGCCGCCCGGCACCGGCGCGCCGCCCGAGGCCTGCGCGGCCGGCGTGAAGCGACGGGCCGTCGCGCCCTGCCCCGATACCTGGTTGGTCGCGCGGTTCGCCGCGCGTGCGGCCTGCGCGTTCGCATCCTGGTCGAGTGCCGCGGCGGACGCCGGCTCGGCGGCCGGGCTCGCGGCAGCGCTCGCCTGCGCGGCGCTGGCGGCGGCGGCAGCGGCGGCGGCTTCGGACGCCTTCTTCGCCGCGGCAGCGGCCTTCGCCTTCTTGCCGCCGCGATCGCCGTCGATATCGGCGAGCAGGTCGAGCTCGGACGGCAGGTTATCCGCACCCGTCCAGCTGGCGAGGCGGTCGCCCGCGAACGTCAGCACGAGGTCGCGCTGCTGAACCACGGAAGTCGAGCCGCGCTTGAAGTAAAAGAGGTAATCCCAGCGATCGGCGTGGAACATGTCCGACAGCAGCGGCGTGCCGAGCAGCGCGCGAACCTGTTCGCGCGTCATGCCGGCCTGCAGTTGAGCGGCCTTCTCCTGCGACACGAAGTTGCCCTGCACAACCGTGATCCGATAGGGCGTGATGCTCTGCGCGATGCGCTGCGTCACGCTGTCGTACGACGAACAACCCGCCAGCGCGGCAACGGCGGCGGCAGCGATGATGGCACTCCGCATGCGACTCCTCTGAAAGTGCGAAAGAGATTCCGGGAACATTTCCGTCACCGAGCTGGCCCGCCCCGCGGGCCGCGCGTGTTTCTGGAACGGCCAAAAGCCGGTAACATTGAAGCCCTGCATTGTACTCTAGGGATGCCTAGCCATGACCAATCCGACCGATCTCAAGAATATCGGGCTAAAGGCCACCCTACCGCGCCTCAAGATTCTCGAGATCTTCCAGCAAAGCCCGGTGCGTCACCTGACCGCCGAAGACGTCTACCGCAACCTGCTCAACGAGCAGCTGGACATCGGGCTCGCCACCGTTTACCGCGTGCTGACGCAATTCGAGCAGGCCGGCCTGCTGTCGCGCAGCAACTTCGAATCGGGCAAGGCCGTGTTCGAGCTCAACGAAGGCTCCCACCACGATCACCTCGTGTGCCTCGATTGCGGCCGCGTCGAGGAATTCTTCGATGCCGAGATCGAAAGCCGCCAGCAGACGATCGCGAAGGAACGCGGCTTCCACCTGCAGGAGCATTCGCTCGCGATGTACGGCTCCTGCACGACGGAGAACTGCCCGCACCGCAAGCACTGAGACTGAGCGCTCGTCCGCGCATGCGCGACGGCCCGGCCGGCATCCCGCCGCCCGGGCCGTGTCGTTTTTGGCGTCGCCGCCGGCCGGCGCCGCGTCAGGCCGCGCCCGCGCTCGCTGGGCCTAGCCCGAGTTCGAGCACCCACGGGTCGGCCAGCGCGATCTCGTCGCAGTTCGGCTGGGGGCCGCCGCGGTCGACGATCACGAAGTCACTGACCGCGTCGAGCGCGAGCAGCGGATGGTGCCAGACACCTTTTGCGTAGTTCACGCCCTGCCAGCCCTCGGCGACGAACGCGCGCATCGCGTCGGGCCGGAATTCGCCGGCCGGCGCGACGACGATCGCATAGCGCGCGACCGCCGCGAGCGGGATGAATGCCTGGCTGCCGTGCGGATGGCGCTCCATCAGCGTCAGCGCGACGGGCAGCGCGCGCGGCTGCGCGCGAAACACGCTGACGAGCGGCCGGCCGCCGTCCGCGCAGACGTCGATGGTCGCGAGATCGTGGAAGCGCTCGGTCGTACCGCCGTTGATCGGGAAGTGCCGCGCGCCTTCGATCGCGATCACGTCGCCGAACGGCGCGAACGCGTCGCGGGTCAGGGGCTGTGCGCGCAGGATACGGGGTCCGCTCATGCCGATGCCCTCCGTCAGGCCGGTTCGCCCCACAGACGCAGCCGCGACACGCCGCCGTCCGGGAAGATGTTGAAGCGCACGTGCGTGACGGGGCCGAGCGCCGCCAGCTGGTCGAAGGTGTGCACGCGGTCCATCTGGAGCTTCTGCTCGCCGAGCAGTTCGGCCCAGAACATCGCCTGCGTGACGAGCGAATCGTCGGTGCCGCCCGCGACGCGCGCCGCCTGCAGCGAACAGCGGTCCGGGAAGTTGCCTTTGAAGAATGCCGTATCGACGTCGACGCGCCGGATGACGCCCGGCCGCGCGAGCGCGACGATCGCCCAGTCGTTGCCGGGCTCGCGGCGCCGCCGCGTTTCCCAACCGTCGCCCATGTTCGCGCCGCGCCCCGGCATCAGCATCTGCGACGCCGCACCGAAGTGCTGGTTGTTCGCCGCCACCAGGTAGCCGCCGTTCTCGATCGCGGCCAGATCGACGAGTTCGCCGGCCGCCACGTCGTGCCAGTCGCGCTGCGGCTGACCGTACACGCGCAGCCGCGCGAGGCCGCCGTCCGGATACAGGTTCACGCGCAGATGCGTGACCGGCTGCGCGTCGCTCACGCCCACGTAGTGGTGCGCGTTGCCCTGCAGCGTCGTCGCGGGGACGATCGTGCGCCATGCGGCGGCGTCGGGCGGCGTGTCGCCGTCGACGCTGCACGCGTCGATCGACGCGGCCGGCGGAAAGTTGCCGGTGAAGTGGCTGGTGTCCAGATCGACGCCGTGGACCACGCCCGGCCGCGCGAGCCGGATCACGCAGAAATCGTGGCCGGTCGTGCGCTTGCGGCGCGTTTCCCAGCCGTCCATCCACTTGCCGTGGTCGTCGTACTTGCCCGGAATGAACACGGCCGGCTCGGGGTTCAGCATGCGCTCCTTCGGCGCGAAGAACTCGTCGCTGGCGAACAGCGCCTGCGCGCCGAGACGCGGATCGGCGAGGTTCATGTAGCGGCGCGTGAACGCCGGCGCATTCGGATCGAGGATGGGGGCTGCCATGTCGTCTCCACTATCTTGATTTTGGCGGCGGCCGGCGGATCGTCACGCCGGCCGCGGGAAAGGAATTCGCGCGCCGCGGCCGGGGAAGCCGCTACGCGCGCCTGGGGCTCAGAGCGCGTGCGCCTGATCGCCGGCCACCGGTGCGGCGGCGCCCTGCTCGGCCGCCGGCACGTAGCACAGCTCGCGGTTCAGCACGCGCTTGGCGCGCACGCGGTCGATGTCGTTCTCCCAGACCGCAACGACGACCGTCGCGACGCAGTTGCCGATCAGGTTGGTCACGGCGCGCGCGATGCCGACGAACCAGTCGACCGGCAGGATCAGCACGAGGCCGAGCACGGGAATCGCGGGAATCGCCGACAGCGTCGCCGCGAGGATCACGATCGCCGAGCCCGGAATCCCGTGCGCGCCCTTCGACGTGACGAGCGACACGAGCAGCACGACGATCAGGTCGTGCGTCGACAGCGGCGTGTTGGTGGCCTGCGCGATGAACAGCACGGCGAGCGTCAGGTAGATCGAGAAGCCGTCGAGATTGAACGAATAGCCGGTCGGGATCACGAGGCCGACCGTCGAATCCTTGATGCCCATGTATTCGAGCTTGCTCATGACCTGCGGCAGCACCGCGTCCGACGACGCCGTGCCGAGCACGATCGACAGCTCCTCGCGCAGGTAGCGGATCAGCTTGAACACCGAGAAGCCGGCGATGCGCATCACGATGCCCAGCACGACCGTGACGAACACGAAGCAGCTCAGGTAGAACACCGCGACGAGGTAGCCGAGCTGCTTGAGCGACGCGACGCCGTACTTGCCGGTCGTGAACGCGATCGCGCCGAGCACGCCGAGCGGCGCGAGCTTGATGATGAAGCCGATGATGCGGAAGAACACGTGCGACAGCTCGTCGATCAGGCCGTTCACCCGCTGCGCCTTGTCGCCGAGCAGCGACAGCGCCGAGCCGAACAGCACCGCGAACACCAGGATCTGCAGGATGTCGCCCTTCGCGAAGGCGTCGATCGCGGTCTCCGGGATGATCTTCATCAGGTAGCCGGCCGTGTCCTTCAGGCTTTCGGCGTTCTTCGCGTACGTCGACAGCGACGCCGCATCGAGCGAGCGCAGGTCGATGTTCATCCCGACGCCTGGGCGCGTGAGCCAGGCGAGCACGAGGCCGATGCCGAGCGCGAGCGTCGTCATCACCTCGAAGTAGACGACCGCCTTCAGGCCGACCCGGCCGACCTTCTTCAGGTCGCCCGCGTTGGCCATCCCGCTGACCACGACGCAGAACACGATCGGGCCGATGACCATCTTGATGAGCTTCAGGAAACCGTCGCCGAGCGGCCGCAGCGACTCGGCGAAATGCGGGAAGAACGCACCGAGCGCCACCCCGAGAATCAATGCGATGACTACCCGGCCAAACAGCGAATTGAGGAATTTCGACACGGCGCTCTCCCGATCCAACGGTTGCAGTTTCGTCTGTTCATACTGGTATGACCAGTGCTGTTATGGTGGATAGTAGGAAGCCGATATAGTCGCGTCAAGGATGGACAAAATAGGGATTTCCCGCGCTTCGAGCCCGGCACGACGGGGGCCGGAACGCGATGGGTCGTGGCTTACCCGTAGCGCCGTCGTGCGCGGCGCGCGTGCGGATTACAATGCCGGTCAGACCGGCCATTGCACAGATCATGAAAAACGTTCCGCACACCGTGACCGACGCCGCCATCGCGACGATCCGCGACCGGATCGAGGCAGGCGTGTATCCGGTCGGCAGCCTGCTGCCGGCCCAGCGTCAGCTGTCCGAGGAGCTGGAGATCAGCCGCGCGTCGCTGCGCGAGGCGCTGTCCACGCTCGAGGCGCTCGGGATGCTGCGCATCCGCGCCGGCAAGGGCGTCTATGTGGAGAGCGCGCAGGCGAGCGCCGCGCATGCGTGGCAGTTCGCCGAGCAATCGTCGCCGCCCGACACGTACCAGATGCGCTATGCGCTCGAAGGCTTCGCCGCGCGGATGGCCGCGCACGTCGTCACCGACGACGACATCGCGTGGTTCGAGGACAACCTTGCCGAGCTGCACGTCGCCTTGACCGAAAGCGAGCTCGACGAAGCGTCGCGCCTCGACTTCGACTTCCACATGCGGATCATTCATCTCGCCGGCAACGCGGCGATCGAGTCGGTGCTGCGCAGCAGCGCGGACATCATGAAGGAAAGCCAGCGCATGCCGTTCTACCGGCGCGAGCTGCTGCTGTCGACGTGGCAGGAGCACCGCGCGATCGTCGATGCGCTGAGCGCGCGCGACGCGGCCGCGGCGGGCGATGCGATCGAGACGCACATCACGAATGCTGCGCGCCGTGCCGGAATCTTCTTTCCGACGCCGGGCGGTTGACGCACGGCGCGGGCGTCGCATGGCAGTCGCGCACCTGGCGCTCGCGGGCCGGGGAAACGGCTCGGCGCGCTGCTCATGTAGCGCCGGACAATAAAAAACCCGGCCGAATAACCGGGCCGGGTTCGTGCATCGCGCCGGCCGCGTCGCCGCGGCCGCACGATTCGCAGACTTACTTCGCGTTCGCGAATGCGACTGCCGTATCGAGCATGCGATTCGAGAAACCCCACTCGTTGTCGTACCAGCTCGACACCTTGACGAGACGGCCCGACACCTTGGTCAGCGTTGCGTCGAACGTCGACGAAGCCGGGTTGTGGTTGAAGTCGATCGACACCAGCGGTGCGTCGTTGTAGCCGAGGATGCCCTTCAGCGCGCCTTCCGAGGCTTCCTTCATGATCGCGTTGACTTCCTCGACCGTCGTGTCGCGCTTCGCGATGAACGACAGGTCGACGATCGACACGTTGATCGTCGGGACGCGGATCGCATAGCCGTCGAGCTTGCCGTTCAGTTCCGGCAGCACCAGGCCGACCGCCGAAGCAGCGCCCGTCTTGGTCGGGATCTGGCTGTGCGTGGCCGAACGCGCGCGGCGCAGGTCTTCGTGATAGACGTCCGTCAGCACCTGGTCGTTCGTGTAGGCGTGGATCGTCGTCATCAGGCCGGTTTCGAGGCCGATCTGGTCGTTCAGCGGCTTGACGAGCGGCGCCAGGCAGTTCGTCGTGCACGATGCGTTCGAGATGACCGTGTGCTCGGCCTTCAGCACGTTGTGGTTCACGCCGTAGACGATCGTCGCGTCGACGTCCTTGCCGCCCGGCGCCGAGATGATCACCTTCTTCGCGCCGCCCTTCAGGTGGGCGCTCGCCTTTTCCTTCGACGTGAAGAAGCCCGTGCATTCCATCACGACGTCGACGCCCAGCTCGCCCCACGGCAGTTCTGCCGGGTTGCGGTTCGCGAGCACGCGGATCTTGTCGCCGTTCACGACCAGGTAGTCGCCGTCGACCGACACTTCGCCCGGGAACTTGCCGTGCGCGGTGTCGTACTGGGTCAGGTGCGCGTTCGTCTTCGCATCGCCCAGATCGTTGATCGCGACGATCTCGAGATCGTGCTTCTTGCCGTTTTCATAAAACGCGCGCAGCGTGTTGCGGCCGATACGGCCGTAGCCGTTGATTGCGACGCGGATCGTCATGGTCTATCTCCTGATGGCTGAAAAAATTCGTTTCGTGCAGCTTCACGGTGCGACGCGCGCGGCCGGCCGCGCGCGCCGCGAATGCTCTTAGGCCAGCACGGCCTTCGCCGTCTCGATCACGTGCTCGACGGTGAAGCCGAAGTACTTGAACAGCACGCCGGCCGGCGCCGATTCGCCGAACGTGTCGATCCCGACGACGCCGCCTTCGAGGCCGACGTACTTGTGCCAGAACGCGCTCACGCCCGCTTCGATCGCCACGCGGCGCACGCCGTGCGGCAGCACGCGCTCGCGGTACTCGGCGTCCTGGCGGTCGAACACGTTGGTCGACGGCATCGACACGACGCGCGCCGCGATGCCCTGCTGCGCGAGCGGCTCGACGGCCTTCATCGCGAGTTCGACTTCGGAGCCCGTCGCGATCAGGATGATCTTGCGCGCGACGATCTCGTCATCCCAGTCCTTCAGCACGTAGCCGCCCTTCTCGATGTTCGCGATCTGCGCATCGGTACGCGGGTTGAACGCGAGGTTCTGGCGGCTGAAGATCAGGCTCGACGGACGGTCGGCGGCAACCGCGTGGGTCCATGCGACGGCCGTCTCGACCGTGTCGGCCGGACGCCACACGTCGTGGTTCGGGATCAGGCGCAGGCTGGATACGTGTTCGATCGACTGGTGCGTCGGGCCGTCTTCGCCGAGGCCGATCGAGTCATGCGTGAACACGAAGATCGATGGCACCTTCATCAGCGACGCGACGCGCAGCGCGTTGCGGCTGTAGTCGGAGAACGTCAGGAACGTGCCGCCGAACGGCTTGTGGCCGCCGTGCAGCGCGAGGCCATTGATCGCGGCGCTCATGCCGAATTCGCGCACGCCGTAGTTGATGTGGTTGCCGAGCACGACGCCCGCGCCTTCCGGATTCGCGCGCACCGCCTTCGACGCCTTCCAGTTGGTCAGGTTCGAGCCGGTCAGGTCGGCCGAGCCGCCGAGCAGTTCCGGCAGCACCGCGGCGAGCCCTTCGATCGCCTGCTGCGACGCCTTGCGGGTCGCGACCGTCTCGCCGCGCTGGTTCGCGCCGGCGACGATCGCCGCAGCCTTCTCGGCCCAGTCGGCCGGCAGCTTGTTGGCCATCCGGCGCTCGAATTCGGCTGCTTCGGCCGGGTACTTCGCGCGGTACTGCGCGAACGTGTCGCTCCAAGCCGCTTCGGCGCGCTGGCCGGCGTCCTTCGCGTCCCATGCCGCATAGACTTCCTGCGGAATCACGAACGGCTCCCAGGTCCAGCCGAGGGCTGCGCGCGTCTTCGCGATTTCTTCCGCGCCGAGCGCCGCGCCGTGCACGTCGTGGCCGCCCGCCTTGGTGGCCGCGCCCTTGCCGATCACCGTCTTGCAGCAGATCAGCGTCGGCTTGTCCGACAGCTTGGCCTTCGCGATCGCGGCGTCGACCGCGTCGACGTCGTGGCCGTTCACGTTCGGGATCACGTTCCAGCCGTACGCCTCGAAGCGCTTCGGCGTGTCGTCGTGGAACCAGTTGACGACGTCGCCGTCGATCGAGATGCCGTTGTCGTCGTACAGCGCGATCAGCTTGTTCAGCTTCAGCGTGCCGGCCAGCGAGCAGGCTTCGTGCGAGATGCCTTCCATCAGGCAGCCGTCGCCGAGGAACACGTAGGTGTGGTGGTCGACGATCTTCGCGCCGTCACGGTTGAACTCGTCGGCCATCAGCGCTTCGCCGAGCGCCATCCCGACGGCGTTCGCGAGACCCTGGCCGAGCGGGCCGGTGGTCGTCTCGACGCCCGGCGTGATGCCGTATTCCGGATGGCCCGGCGTCTTGGAGTGCAGCTGGCGGAAGTTCTTCAGCTCTTCGATCGGCAGGTCGTAGCCGGTCAGGTGCAGCAGCGAGTACAGCAGCATCGAGCCATGGCCGTTCGACAGCACGAAACGGTCGCGGTCTGCCCAATGCGGGTTCGTCGGGTTGTGCTTGAGGTGACGCGACCACAGCGCCACGCCGATTTCGGCCATGCCCATCGGCATGCCGGGGTGGCCGGAGTTCGCTTGCTGGACGGCGTCCATCGCGAGCGCACGGATCGCGTTGGCCATCAAAGTGGTAGAGGCGGGAGACGAAGTCGTCATGTCGAGTCCGGAGAACGAGTCGAGGAAACGGGAGCACGGCGGCATCCGGAAGCTCGAGCGTCGAACGTTCCCGGCGCGCGATGCGGCGCCTGAAGGACGCGAAGCGGACGGAGCCGACGGACGGGGCTGCAAAGCTCGGCATTTTAACAGATGGGCCGACATTTCCCCTGCCGGCGCTCCGTGTTCTGGCACGCATTTCCGGCAAACCGCGCGCCTCCTATAATTCAGGCGTCGGAACTGCCCGCCCCGCGC
>NZ_PQMX01000124.1:0-10434 GCF_004368385.1 Burkholderia sp. B10
GGCGGCGAATCAGGCGGCGAATCAGACCGGCGCGGCGGCGCAGATAGCGGCAGCGTGCCGAAGCGGCTGCACCGGCGCGCCACGGTGGCGGAGGAACGCGTCGAGCGTCGTCTGACCGCCCGCGCCGGCCTTGCCGCGCGCATATGATGCGGCCCGCTCGTCGTCACGACGCGCGGGCCGCGTGAGCCGCGCGTGCGCTACAGCGTGGTGCGCACGTGCCAGAGCTCGGGGAACAGCACGACGTCGAGCATCTTGCGCAGATACGGCGCGCCGCTCGTGCCGCCGGTGCCCTGCTTGAAGCCGATGATGCGCTCGACGGTCGTCACGTGACGGAAGCGCCACTGACGGAACGCGTCCTCGAGATCGACGAGTTCCTCGGCCATCTCGTACAGCTCCCAATGCTGCTGCGGGTGACGATAGACCTCGAGCCACGCGGCCTCGACGGTTTCGTCGTGGCGCATCGGCTGCGTCCAGTCGCGCTCGAGCCGCTCCGGCGCGATCGGGAAACCGCGCCGCGCGAGCAGGCGCACGACTTCGTCGTAGAACGACGGCGCTTCGAGCGTCGCGCGCACTTCGGCGAGGATCTCGGGCCGGTGCGCATGCGGCTGCAGCATCTGCACGTTCTTGTTGCCGAGCAGGAATTCGAGCTGCCGGTACTGGTACGACTGAAAACCCGACGACTGGCCGAGATACGGGCGCATCGCCGAATACTCGGACGGCGTCATCGTCGACAGCACGTTCCACGCCTGCACGAGCTGCTCGAGGATCCGCGACACGCGCGCGAGCATCTTGAACGCGGGCGGCAGCGCGTCGCCGCGCACCGCGTCGAGCGCGCCGCGCAGCTCGAACAGCGCGAGCTTCATCCACAGCTCGCTGGTCTGATGCTGGATGATGAACAGCATCTCGTTGTGATCGGGCGAGAGCGGATGTTGCGCGTTGAGGATCGAATTCAGCGACAGGTAATCGCCGTAGCTCATCGACTTCGAGAAATCGAGCTGCGCGTTGTGCCAGCCCGGTTCGCCCGCGGCATCGCCCGGCGCCTGATGAGCGGACGGCGCGGCGCGCGTGCCCGAGAACGGGCAGCCGGCCGGCGCGTCGCCGCCGGGAGGCTGCATATGACCAGAATTCACGACTTTCTCCAGATTTGCATGACGGGGCCCGGCGCGCCGGGCGTAACGGATCAGGTCACCGCGCCGCGCTCGGCGAACGCGGGCGCCTTCCACGCGTCGGTGGCGAGGATGTCGCGCAGCGTGTCGACGGCGTCCCAGACGTCGACGAAGCGCGTATAGAGCGGCGTGAAGCCGAAGCGCAGCACGTCGGGCTCGCGGTAGTCGCCGATCACGCCGCGCGCGATCAGCGCCTGCATGACTTCATAGCCGTGCGGATGCTCGAAGCTCGCCTGCGAGCCGCGCTGGTGATGCGCGCGCGGCGTGACGAGCTTCAGCGACAGCCCCGCGCAGCGCGCTTCGACGAGCGCGATGAACGCGTCGGTCAGCGCCAGCGACTTGCGGCGGATCGCCTGCATGTCGGTCTGCAGGAACACGTCGAGCCCGCATTCGACCATCGACATCGACACGATCGGCTGCGTGCCGCACAGAAAGCGTGCGATGCCCGGGTCCGGCGCGAACGCCGGCTGCATCGCGAACGGCGCGCGGTGGCCCCACCAGCCGGACAGCGGCTGCGAGAAATGCGCGTGATGGCGATGCGGCACCCACACGAACGCCGGCGAGCCGGGGCCGCCGTTCAGGTATTTGTACGTGCAGCCGACCGCGCCGTCGGCACGCGCGCCGTTCAGGTCGACCGGCACCGCGCCGGCGGAGTGGGCGAGATCCCACAGCATCAGCGCGCCCGCGTCGTGCGCGAGCTGCGTGACGGCCGGCATGTCGTGCATGTAGCCGGTGCGGTAGTTCACGTGCGTGATCATCGCGACGGCCGTGTCGTCGCCGAGCGCGGCCGGCAATTCCGCCGGATCGTCGATCAGACGCAGCTCGTAGCCGCCGCCGAGCTGCTCGATCAGCCCTTGCGCGATGTACAGGTCGGTCGGGAAATTCGAGCGCTCGGACACGATCACGCGGCGCTGCGGCGCGCGCTCGGCCTGATGGCGCAGCATCGCAGACAGCAGCTTGAACAGGTTGATCGAGATCGTGTCGGTCACGACCGTTTCGCCGGCTGCGCCGCCGATCAGCGTCGCGAGCTTGTCGCCGAGGCGGCGCGGCAGCGCGAACCAGCCGGCGGTGTTCCAGCTGCGGATCAGGCCTTCGCCCCATTCGGCGCCGATCACCTGTTGCGCGCGGGCGGCCGATGCGCGCGGCTGCGCGCCGAGCGAATTGCCGTCGAGATAGATCACGCCGTCGGGCAGCGCGAACTGGCCGCGCAGCGCGGCGAGCGGATCGTCGCGGTCGAGGGCGAGCGCGTCTTCACGGGTCTTGATCATGATGTCGATGAGGGGTTCGGTAATCAGGAGGAATGGCCGGGCAGCGCGCGCAGCACCGCACGCACGGGGCTCGCATCGAGCGTCGTGAACTTCAGCGGCAGCGCGATCAGCTCGTAATCGCCGGCCGGGACGTCGTCGAGCACGATGCCTTCGAGTATCGCCATCCGGTGCGCGCGCACGCGGTGATGCGCATCCATCGTCTTCGATTCCTGCGGGTCCAGCGACGGCGTGTCGATGCCGATCAGCTTCACGCCGCGGGCGGCGAGCAGGTCGATCGTCTCCGGCGCGACCGCGCAGAAATCGCTGTCCCACCGCTCGACGCTCGCGTGCGCGCAGGTGCGCAGCAGCACGCGCGGCGGCACGCGATCGAGCGCGGCCTCGACGTCGGCCGGCTGCACGCGCGGCGCTGCGCCGACGCAGTGGATCACGCGGCACGGGCCGAGATACGCGTCGAGCGGCACGGCGCCGATCGGCGCGCCGTCGGCGTCGTAATGCAGCGGCGCGTCGCAGTGCGCGCCGGTATGCGGCGACAGCGTCAGGCGCGCGACGTTGACCGGCGAGCCGGCCTCCATCTGCCATACGCGCTCGACCGACAGCGGCGTGTCGCCCGGCCACACGGGCGTGGCGGGGCTGAGCGGCGGCGAGATGTCCCAGAGTGTGTCCATGGCATGACGAATCGGTGAATCGATCCTTCGAATGATAGGTGGACGCTCGCAGAAAGTGCTTGCGAAATAACCATGGACAATCCGCCGGATTGGCAGATAATTCGACTCAGAGGGAAAAGGGGGACCAAAAATGCATGCGATCACGCTCGATGCCACCGACTGCCGGATTCTCGCCGTACTGCAGGAGGAAGGCAGAATCAGCAATCTGGACCTGGCCGAACGCATCTCGCTTTCGCCGTCGGCCTGTCTGCGCCGGATGCGGCTGCTCGAGGAGCAAGGGGTCATCGAACACTACCGTGCGTGCCTGAGCCGCGAGAAGCTCGGCTTCGAGCTCGAGGCGTTCGTGCAGGTGTCGATGCGCAACGAGGAAAACCAGTGGCACGAGCGCTTCGCGGAAGCGCTGCGCGAATGGCCGGAGGTGGTCGGCGCGTTCGTCGTGACCGGCGAAAGCCATTACCTGCTGCGCGTGCTCGCGCACAACCTCAAGCACTATTCGGATTTCGTGCTGAACCGCCTGTACAAGGCGCCCGGCGTGATGGACATCCGCTCGAACATCGTGCTGCAGACGCTGAAGGACGAAGCGGGCGCGCCGGTCGGGCTGGCGCGCACGGGGGCGATCAAAGCGGTGTGAGCCCGTGGAAGCCGCCGCCGTGGAACACCAGCGGCGGCGCGGCGTCGGCTGCGGCGCGCACGCCGCAACGCTCGACTTCGCCGACGAAGATCACATGGTCGCCTTCGTCGTAGCGGCTGCGGTTGTGGCATTCGAACCAGGCGAGCGCGCCGTCGAGCACCGGCATGCCCGAGTTGCCGGCCGCGTGCGCGATCCCTTCGAAGCGATCGCCCTTGTAGGTCGAGAAACGCTTGCACAGGTCGAGTTGCGACGCCGCGAGCACGTTCACCACGTAATGGCTGTTGCTGCGGAATACGGGCGTGGACGCCGATTTGTGCGCGAGGCTCCACAGCACCAGCGGCGGATCGAGCGACACCGAGTTGAACGAGCTCGCGGTGATGCCGATCAGTTGCCCGGACGGCGCGCGCGTCGTGATGACGGTGACGCCGGTGGCGAACTGGCCGAGCGCCTGACGAAATGCGGCCGAGTCGAAATCGGGCGGAGTGGCGTGCTTCATCGGGCCGCCATCCACGACGAAACGGACGGGCGCGGCGCGCGGCGGATGCGACGGGCGCGGCGGACGAATGGCGACGGGGCCGGGGCGATCGGTTCGAAAGTGGTGCGCATGGCGGGATTCTAGCGGAATCGCGCGGGGCAGACCTCCGCGCCACGCCCAGCGCGGGGCGAGCGTGAGGTAGCGCACATTGGTGGGGGGCGTTGGCGCCATCGGGGCATCCGCAGCATTCGCGACACCGAATCGGCCGGCGGCATTCGGCATCCAGGGCATCCAACGGCGGCAACCGCGGCACCGCGCAGCCAGCTCACCGCCAGCGCCCCTTCCCGCCATACCGCAGCCATCCGCCTACCGCGCCGCGGCGAGCCCCAGCGACAGCGCCCCGGTCAGTATCAGGCTCGACGCCCATACGGCATCGAGATTGAACCAGCTGCGCGCGACGAACTTCAGCCCCAGATAACGGTAGACCAGCCACGCGAGCACGCCGCCCGCACCGATCATCGCCGCCGCATGGACGGCCGCGACGACGAGCGCCGTGCCGAGATGCGCGTCGATCAGCGTGGCGGCCGCGCGATGGCCGGCATCCCGGTCCGGCCCGCAGAGCCCGAGATAGATCGGCACCAGCATCAGCCCCGCGCCGTGTGCGAGCGCGACGGCAAACGACCACAGCCCGAGCCGCGCCGGCGCGATGCGGGCGAGCGCGCGCGGGTGCCGGTGCCGGATCAGCAGCGCCGCGCCGAAGCCGATCACGAGCACGCTCGCGCCGATCCGGATCGCCGGCTGCCACGCGAGCAACGCGGCGAGCAGCCCGAACGGCAGCATCACCATGAACACGGCGAGCGCGTGGCCGAGTGCGAGATAGCCGAGCGCTGCGACGAGCGCGTCGACGCGGCGCGTCATCAGCGCGTTCGACACGGCGAGCGGCCAGCCCATCGCGGGGTTCAGCCCGTGGTAGACGCCGCTCGCGAGCACGGCCGACCACAGCGCGAGCGACGCAGGCACGGCGGCGCTCAACGTCTGACAGACGGGTAGCAGAAGGAATCGGTCGAGCAGTCGCCGCCGTCGAGCCGGATCTGATGCGCGCGATAGCCGTCGGGGAACTCGACCCAGTAGTCGTCGGCGAGCGTGAGGCCGCCGTCCGGCCCCGCGTGCGCGAGCACCTGCGCGGCCGGCACGCCGTCCGGATAGAACTGGTCGTCCCAGGTCGAGTACAGCGAGTTGGTCCAGTACACGCGCCGGCCGTCGCGGCTGACTTCGACCATCTGCGGGCCGCCCGCGAACGCGCGGCCGTTCGGATGCGGCGCGCGCCGCACGATCCCGCCGATGCGCACCGAGCCCGCGAGCACCGGCCGATGCGGATCGGACACGTCGTACTGGCGCATCTCGCCGGTGCCCCAGCACGACACGTACAGGAAGCGATCGTCGAGCGACAGGTCGATGTCGGTCACGAGCGGCGGCACCGCGCCGAAGCCTTTCAGCAGCGGCGGCAATTCGTCGGCCGCGGCCGGCTCCGGCGGAATGGTCGCGGTCTTCTTCGCGTGGAACCTGCCGTCTTCGCGCCACCAGGTCCAGATCGAGCCTTCGAGCGTGGCCGTATCGACCACGACGCCGACGAACCCGTATTCGCGCGCCGGATCGTGCGCGGGCCGCACTTCGAGCGCCATCTGGTGCTGCGCGCCGAGGTCGATCGTCTGCACGTTGCGACGCGCGCGCAAGTCCCAGAAGTGCAGACGGTGACCGTAGCGGTTGGCGAGCAGGTCTTCCGGCACGATGCCGTTTTCGAATTGCGGCGGCAGCGCCCATTCGCTAGACACCATGTAGTCGCGCGGCAGGTTCCACCAGAAGTCGTAGTGCTTGTCCTGCGGGCCGCGGTCGATTTCCCAGCGGCCGAGCACGTCGAAGGTCTCGCAGTCCATGATGAAGATGCCGGGCGCGCCGTCGGTGCCGTCCTTGCCTGCGCCGCCGAGCGTGCTGACGTAGATGCCTTCCGGGCCGCAGTGGACCGTGTGCGGCCGCGAGTAGCCGGTCTTCGCGAACACTTCGTCGGGCTCGATGATCTTGTGGATGCGCGCCTGCGTCGGATGCGGCTTCGTGTCGATCACGTAGATGCGCGACGAGCGCAGGCCCGGAATGATCAGGAAGCGGCGTTCGAGAAAGGCGTGGCCCGTCAGCGGCGACAGCGACGACGAGCACGCATTCCACCCGAAGTGGTGAAACTCGTCGCCGGTGTGCGGCATCGTCACCGTGTGGACGATTTTCCCGTAGGTCGCCGAGCCGGGCTTCACGTCGATGACGGCGAGCGCGTCGGGTCTGGAAAAATCGGGGCTCAGCAACAACGTATAGGCGAACGCCTCGGGCGGCGCCTGCATCGCAAGCTCCGGTGAGGCGTGAAAGGTCGGGTCGGGCCGCATGTTCATCGTGGTGCCTCCTGTCGGTGGTGTCGAATCACGGGTGCGCCGCGGTCCGGCCGTGCGTGGGCAAGCGCTGCGCGAGGCGAACGCGCCGCCGCCCGCACGCGCCGGCACGGCGCGCGCTGCGGTACGTCAGGTGGAAACGGTGCGGAAAGGTGCGGCATCCGACGCGCGCCGCTCACGCACGCGTGTTGCGTCGCAATGCGATCGGATGAACGACGCGGCGCAATGCGCGTCGGTCGGTTCGCCTGCGAGGCGGACGGTATCTGCTAAGGCGTGCATATCGATGTTCCGGCGGATGACGTTGGCATCGGGGCGGGCATGCATCGGCGCTGCGTGCGGCCGCGGCGGGGTGCCGTCGCGGCGAAGCGTGCCTAAGTGTAGACGAGAAATGCGCGGCGGGTCGGGCGCGGCGCGCGCATGCCTGTCTGCCGGATTTTCGTGCGAGTGAGATACTTGAACGCGTGCCGCTGCGCGCCGGGCGACCGGGCAGCGGCGATACGGACCGGCGAGCCGGGCACGCGCGCGTGCCCGGCCGCTACCTTCAACGAGGTACTCAACTTCATGGTGAACGAGATGCTTGAAACCGCGACGCTCGGCGGCGGCTGCTTCTGGTGCACGGAGGCCGTGTTTCTCGACGTCGACGGCGTGACGGCCGTCCAGTCGGGCTATGCGGGCGGCCACACGCGCAATCCCGGTTATCGCGACGTGTGCGACGGCGATACCGGACATGCGGAAGTGGTGAACGTGACATTCGATCCCGCGCGCATCGGTTATCGCGAGATCCTCGAGATCTTCTTCGCGACGCACGATCCGACCCAGCTGAACCGGCAGGGCAACGACGTCGGCACCCAATACCGTTCCGTCGTGTTCACGCATTCTGATGCGCAGCGCGACACCGCGCTCGACGTGATCGCCGAGCTCGAGCGCGAGCAGGTGTTCGGGCAGCCGATCGTCACGCAGGTCGTGCCGCTCGACGGCAACTACTGGCCGGCCGAGGATTATCACCAGAACTATTACGCGCGCAATCCGGAGCAGGGGTACTGCTCGGTCGTGATCGGGCCGAAGCTCGCGAAATTCCGGCAGAAGTTCGCGCATCGGCTGAAGTCGCAGCGCGGCGCGTGAGTGGTACGTGAGGGGCGCGTGAGGAGCGCGTCACTCGGCGGCGGCTCGCTGTCCGCCGCTACGCCGCTACGCCGCTTCACTGCTCCACCGCGCACACGCGGCGACGATCTCCCGCGCGAGCGCAATGCACGACAGCGGCGCCGAGCCTTCCGCCTTGTTGTTGATCGTGATGATCACCGGCTGGCCGGCCAGCGCGTAGCGCGCGGCCAGCTCGGCGAGCGCCGAACGCGTGGCCGGGTCCTCGTCGACGAGCTGGTCGAACGGCTCGTACTTCGCCTTCGCCTGTTCGTACTTGAAACCGCCGTGCAGGCTCCAGCGCACGATCAGCGGGCCGGGCGCATCGCCGTCGAGCAGCGCGAGCGCGGCCGCCTGGCGCAGCGGGTCCGGCATGCGCGCATGCAGGCCGACGCAGTAGCGAACGCCGAGCGCCGCAAGCGTCCGGATGAAGCGCGGCGTGAGCAGGCAGGCGTCGCGGATCTCGATCGCGTAGCGCGTGCCGTCCGGCTCCGGCGGCAGCGGCGGCAACGCCGCGAAGAACGCGGCCAGCCGCTCGATCAGCGCGGCCGGGTCGGCGAGCAACTGATCGGGCATCGGCGAAAACTGGAACACCAGCACGCCGGCCTTTTTGCCCAGGCCATCGATGCACGGCTGCACGAATTCATGCGTCGCGAGCGCGGCGTCGAGGAACGTCGGGTTCGGTCCCGACGGTTCGCCGCGCCGGCCGCGCACCACGGCGTCCGTCACGGACGCGGGCGCTTTCACGACGAAGCGGAAATCGTCCGGCACCTGCTGCGCGTAGCGCAGATAGTCGGCCACCGACAGCGGGCCGTAGAACGACCGGTCGAGGCTCACGCTCCGGAGCAGCGGATGCGCGCCATACGCGCCGAGCCCTTCGCGCGACAGCTTCGACTGCGCGAAGTCGCCGTCGAAGACGATGCCGTTCCAGCCGGGGAAGTACCACGACGACGTGCCGAGCCGCACGTTCGGCGGCAGCGCGGCCGCCAGTTCGGCGACCTCGGCGGACACCGGCGCAGGCGGCACGCCGCGCCCGCGCCGCGTGCGCTTCGGCGGTGCGGCCGGCGGAGGCGGCTCGTCCCACAGCAGGCCGGATTCAGGCGAGGGCGGTTCGGGGTCGTCGGTAGCGCGCGGCGACGCTCGATCGGCGCGCGCCGGGCGTCGTTCTTGCGGCGCCGCGTGCTCGCCGGCCGGTTCGGGTTTGCCTGCGGCACCGGGGCCCGGGCCCGCGCATGCATCGTCGGCGGACGCGCCGAACAGGTCGAATTGCGCGTCGGCACCCGGTCCCGGCGTCCCGTCGCGCTGCTGTCGTTGCGGTCGCGTGTTGCGCCGCGTGCTGCCGTCACCCATGCATGCCCAGCGTGAAGCGCCGCCTAGCGCGGCAGCGCGTGTTCGTACATGTAGCGCCGCGACCACGGCAACGTTTTCGCGCTGCGGCCGGCCTTGCGGCACACGATCTGGAAGATCGACACGTCGTCGTGCTCGAACGCATACGCGCAGCCGGCGAGATACACGCGCCAGATGCGGAATTTTTCGTCGTCGACGAGCCCGCGCGCCTGTTCGGCGTTCGCCTCGAAATTCTCCGTCCAGATTTCGAGCGTGCGCGCATAGTGCCGCCGCAGGCTCTCGATGTCGACCGCCTCGAGCCCGCCGCGCTGCGCCGCTTCGAGCGCGAGGCTGATGTGCGGCAGCTCGCCGTCCGGGAACACGTAGCGATCGATGAATTCGCCGCCGCCGAGCGCCGTTTCGCCGCTTTCCGCGTCGGTCGACGTGATGCCGTGGTTCATCGCGATGCCGTCGTCGGCGAGCAGCTCGCGCACGCGCGAGAAGTAGAGCGGCAGATTCTTGCGGCCGACGTGCTCGAACATCCCGACGCTCGTGATGCGGTCGAATTGCCCGTCGATTTCGCGATAGTCCTGCAGGCGGATCTCGATCTTGTCCTCGAGGCCGGCCGCCTTCACGCGCGCGGTGGCGAGATCGAACTGGTTCTGCGACAGCGTCACGCCGAGACACGTCGCGCCGAACTTCTGCGCGGCGCGCAGCACGAGCGCGCCCCAGCCGCAGCCGATGTCGAGCAGCCGCTGCCCGGGCTCGAGCTGGATCTTCGTCAGGATATGGTCGATCTTCTTGATCTGCGCGGTCGCGAGATCTTCATCGCCGTTCTCGAAGTACGCGCACGAGTACACCATGTTCTCGTCGAGCCACAGCTTGTAGAACTCGTTCGACACGTCGTAGTGGTACTGGATCGCCTTCTTGTCGGTGCTCTTCGTGTGATTGAAGTAGCGCCGCACGCGCGCGAGCTTGCTCGCGCTGGTGACCGTGCTGCGCGCGAGCGAGTAGCTGATGTTGATGATGTCCGACAGCCGGCCCTCGATGTCGATCTTGCCCTTCACGTACGCCTCGCCGAGGTTGTCGAGGCTCGGCTCGAGCAGCAGCGGCAACGCCGATGCGCTGTTGACCTTCAGCGTGACCTGCGGCGCGCTGAACGTGCCGAAATCGAGTTGCTCGCCGTTCCACAACACGAGGCGCGCCGGTAAGTTCGCCTTCGTCCGTACTTCGTCCGCCCACTGTGCCAGCTTCTTTTCCCAGAACATTTGGAATCTCCGTTTGTTCGTTGAATCGAATACAGCCAGGTTTTCTGACCGGGCGCCCGCATCTTG
>NZ_PQMX01000125.1:0-9493 GCF_004368385.1 Burkholderia sp. B10
AGACGCTGGTGAAACGCGGGCTGCGGATCGTGTCGGGCCGCACGGAAAGCCACGTGATGCTGGTGGACCTGCGCGCGAAGCACATCACGGGCAAGGCGGCGGAAGCGGCGCTGGGTGCGGCGCACATTACGGTGAACAAGAACGCGATTCCGAACGATCCGGAAAAGCCGTTCGTGACGAGTGGCGTGCGGCTGGGCTCGCCTGCGATGACGACGCGCGGCTTCGGGCCGGCGGAAGCGGAGCAGGTGGGCAACCTGATCGCGGACGTGCTGGAGAACCCGGAAGATGCGGCGACGCTCGAGCGCGTGCGCGCGCAAGTGGCCGAGCTGACCAAGCGTTTCCCGGTCTATCGCTGATCCGGCATGCGCTGCCCGTTCTGCCGGCATGAAGACACGCAGGTCGTCGACTCGCGCGTCTCCGAAGATGGCGCTGCGATTCGCCGGCGCCGTCGCTGCTCGGCTTGCGACAAGCGCTTCACGACGTACGAGCGGGTCGAGCTGAACCTGCCGGCCGTCGTGAAGAAGGACGGCAGCCGCACGGAATTCGACCGTCGCAAGATCGTCGCCAGCATGCAACTCGCGCTGCGCAAGCGGCCGGTTGCAGCCGATGCGATCGACGCGGCGGTCGCCCGTATCGAATATCAGCTGCTCGCCACGGGCGAGCGGGAAGTGCGTAGCGAGAAGCTCGGCGAACTCGTGATGAACGAGTTGCGCGGCCTCGATACGATCGCCTATGTCCGTTTCGCATCGGTTTACCGCCGGTTCGAGGACG
This sequence comes from Burkholderia sp. B10, assembly GCF_004368385.1. Lineage (NCBI taxonomy): Bacteria > Pseudomonadati > Pseudomonadota > Betaproteobacteria > Burkholderiales > Burkholderiaceae > Burkholderia > Burkholderia sp. B10. The sequence goes on from NZ_PQMX01000125.1 coordinate 772, forward strand.
TTTCCGAATTTGCCGACGTGATCGAAGAGTTCCGTCGCGCGTCCCCCTCCAAGCCTCCGCGTAAGCGCTGACGCGCCGCGTTCGTTCATCGTCTTCTCCGCAGGCCCGATTGGGCCGAGTGATCCAGTTCGTCCCGATTGTGTCGGTCTCGGCCGCATGTCGCCAGTTGGCCGTTTGGCCAATGGCGCGGGTTCGCTCGCGTCGCTACAGTCGTTGCATCACGTTGACGGAGGGCAATGGCGATGGGACTGCACCGAAAGATTGTCGGCGCGCACCTGCGGCGCTGCGACGGATTCACGCTCGTCGAGCTGATGGTCGCAATCGCGCTGGCGGCCGCGACGGCGCTCTACGCCGCTCCGGCATTCGATCAGTGGCGCATGCGCGAACGCGTCGATGCGCGCTCGCGCACGCTGCTCGGTGCGGTGTCGTTCGCCCGCACCGAGGCGGCTCGGCTCGGCGTGCGCGTCACGCTGTGCCGCGCCGGGCCCGCCGGCGATTGCGTGCGCGCCGACGAACCATGCGATCCGGCCGCATGGTCGTGCGGCTGGATCGTCAGCGGGCAGTTCGACGGGCAGTCGCGGGTGTTGAGGCGTTATCCGCGCGATCCCGACATTGCCGTGACGGGCGCCACGCACGATCTGGCGTTCGCGCCGCCGGCCGGACAGGTGATCGGCGGGATCCGGCGCTTCGAATTGCGTGCGCAGCGCGAGCGGCCTGGCGACGAGGCGCGCACGTCGCGTTGTATCCGGATTTCGGCGGGCGGTCGCGCGCGCATCGTGGCCGGCCGGTGTGACGCGGCATGAAGTGCTCGCGCCGACGAACGCACGGCACGTCGCTGCTCGAAGCGGTGCTGGCCGTTGCGCTGCTCGCGGCCGTGATGCTGACGGTGGTCGGCAGCCAGTTCGCGATGACCCGCATGCAGCGGGCGACGATCTGGCGCGAACGTGCGCTCTGGCTGGCCGACGCACGCATCGAGCGCCGTCATGCGGCACCAGGCGATGACGGCGGCCTCGCGGCGCTTGCGGCGGCATCGTTGCCCGACGGCGCAATGATGCTCGACCGTGGGGCGGCCGGTGTCAGCTATGCGATCGTCGGCTGGCGCGACGCCGACACTGCGCAGTCGGCCTCGGCGTCCGCGCGGTGCGATGCGGCGCGGACGATGACGAAGCCGCCGTCGTGTGTGCGCATTCCGTTTCGGGAGTTCGACGCCGATGAACGCTGATCGCCGCAGCCGCGCACATACGCTGCTGGAAGTCCTGATTGCGATGGTCGTCGGTCTGCTCGTGCTCGCGGCCGCCGGCGCGCTTTACCACGCACAGCGTGTCGCGCACGGGCGGGCCGAGGACGCGTTCGCGATGCGCGATGCGGCCACGACGGCCCTGATGCTGATCGGACAGCAGATTCAGATGGCCGGATTTCGTTCGCTCGACGACGACGACGCGTTGCCGCTGCCGCCGTTGTTCGGTTGCTCCGCGGCGCGGGTGCGTGGCGATGGTGCACAGGTGCGCTGCGAAGCCGCTCGCGAGGCCTCCGATGCGGTGGTGGTCCGTTATGTCGGCGACGGTGTGTCGACCTGGCCAACCATTGGCGACCAGGTATCCGACTGTCTCGGGCAGGGTATCGGTGCCCCCGGCGAGCGGCCGCTGGTGGAAAACCACTTCGATGCGCATGTCAGCCCGTCGACCGGTGAGCCCGAGCTGTACTGCGAAGGCAGCGGTCGCCCCGGCACGCCGCAGCCGGTGGTGTCCGGCATCGACCAGTTGCGTGTGCGCTATTTGCGTCGCGGAACCGTGCGATTCGCCGACGCGGCGGCGATCGGCGCTGACGGGTGGCGCGACATCGTCGCGGTACATCTGTGTGTGCGGGCGCGCGGTGAACCGATGCGCGCGCCGACGCGTCATGTCGACTGCGATGGTCGCGTTGCCGTATCCGACGATGGCCGCGCGCGCCTCACGCTGCATCGCATCGTCGCGTTGCGGAATTCATCGATCGCGTTGGCCGATCGTGTCGTGGGCGGTGTGCGTGACGGTGAGGCATTCCGATGATCCGCGCGACCCGGTCCGTCCGACGTTGTGCGACGCGGATCGCGACAGCCGATGCGTCGGCGCGCCGTGCTGCGGGCCGGCGCGGCGCAGGTGACGGCCCCGCGTTGCCGAACCGCGCGACATTACGCGTTGCGCCCGCACGTCGGCCTCGGCTTCGGCGTCGGCTTCGCAATGCCGGCCTTGCGCTGCCTGCCGTGATGGCCGTTGCCGCGGCGGTCGTGGCGCTGGCAGGCACATGGTTCGAGTCGGCGTTGACGGAATCGCGTCGCACGCGCGCGTTGTCCGATCGGATGATCGCGTTTCATGCCGCCGATGCGGCGTTGGCCGCATGCATCGTGCGTTTGCGCGGCGGCGCAGCGCCATACCTCGACGAACCGGCATCGCATGGTGAACCACGCGCGTGGCGGCGGACGCCCGCGCTGCGCGTCGCCGACGCGTTCGAGCCGTTTGCATCGTGGCCGCTGGCGGCGCAGCCGCCGCGTTGTCTGATCGAAGCGTGGCGAGGTGCCGGTCCGGCCGGCAGCCGCGCGTACCTCGTCACCGCTCGCGGCGTCGGCGGCGATGCCTCGAGCGTGGTCTGGCTGCAGAGCCAGCTCGCGTTGCGCGACGGGCGCATCGTGGCGCAGCGCTGGCGTCGTGTCGTGACGGTGCAATGATGCGAGCCGCTGCTGCGATGCGCCGGCTGGCGGCCTTCACGTTGATCGAATTGATGATCGTGCTCGCAATCGTCGCTGCGTTGGCGAGCTGGGGTGTCCCGTCATATCGCGCGCACGTCGCGCGCATGCATCGCACCGCTGCGGTAAGTGCGCTGTACCGGGCCGCCCAGTATCTCGAAACGCTCGATGGCCCGCCGCCGCAGACGTTGCCGGATGCGTACACACAGGCACCGCCGGACGGGCAGCCGGTCTATCGGCTTACGCTGCGGCGACCGGCCGACGGCGATGCGCCGGTGGCATACGAACTCGTCGCCAGCCCGCTCGACGCCGGGCCGATGCGTGACGACCCATGCGGTGCATTCACGCTGCGTTCGGACGGAACGAAGGGCAATGCAATGGCGGATACCGGCCAGATGGACGAACCGTCTCGCGCGTGCTGGGGCGTGCATTGAGTCTGCACGTGACGCGCGCGGCTCAACCGCATCGCGCGCGCCCCGTGGAGCGTCAGTCGTTGCTCGCGGTGCTGTCGCGCTCGTCGCGCGATTGCTTCCAGATCTGGTAGATCTCCCATGCGGCGAAGCCCAGCGTTCCCCACTTCAGCGCCGGCCCGCCGGTTGCGCGCAACAGCGAGCGAACGGGTTTCGCGAGCACGAGCGACGCAAGCGAGCTCAGCATCGGATACTGGTTCACGATCTGGCCGATGCTCGCGTTCAGGCTTTTCGCGGATTGACCGAATTTCGAGGTCGACAGGCCGGGGATGAACACCTTCAGCCAGCTGAAGCGCGTGACGGCGTGACGCATGTCGGCGGCGGCTTCGGCGAGCTCGAGCCGCTCGACTTCGGATCGCAGGATCAGCAACTCCTTGCGGAGTGCGCGATGCTGCGACGCGCTCCAGTTCGAGCGCGACGAATGGTGGCTGGGCGAATGGCCCGTGACGTTCTGGCTCATGGCGCGTCGGCGAAATGGGTGGAACGGGTGAACGCGACGGCGTTCACGGCTTGCCGCGGAACATCTCGCGGTCCTTTTCGAGCTCGGCGAGCGTCGCCTCGAACACGGTCGGCGCGTTGCGCAGGCCCGCGCGCGCCTTCAGCACGCACACGATGCCGGCGACCGCGTACAACGCGGTGACCACCGCGAGCGACTGCCAGCGATAGGTGTCCCAGAACGCGATCGCGATCAGGACGGTCAGACTGATGAGCGCCATCGTCGCGAGCATCATCGCGGCGAGGCCGAGAAACAGCACGCCCATCAGGCGTTCCTTCTCCTCGGCCAGTTCGATGCCAACGAGTTCGAGACGCGTTTGCAGTAGGCCGATCGCGGAACCGACGAGGCGGCGCAGCGGCCCCGGGCCGGATGGCTGCGGGTGGGTGTCTGTCGTCATGGATGAGGCGCTTGCACGCGCAGTGAGCAGCAAGGTCAAGCCAGGCCGGCGGCGAGCCGCCGGCCTGCCGCGACTCCCGCGTGCCGCAGCGAGCGGCGCGCGGGGCGAAACGGCGCAGCGCGCGTTACTTGCGGTTGATCAGCAGGCCGATCAGCACGCCGACGCCGGCAGCGACGCCGATCGACGTCCACGGATGCTCGTGCACGTAGTCGTCGGTTGCGCGCGCCGCCTTCTTGCCTTTCTCGACCACCACGACCTGGACGTCGGTTGCCTTTTCCTTGGCCTGCTTCAGGCGCGACATGGCCTTTTCGCGCAGCTCGGTAGCCCGGTCGCCCGTGCTGCTCGCAGCCTGCTTCAGCAGGTCCTCGGCGTCCGCCAGAACGGTTTTGATATCCGACATCAGTTTCTCCTTGTTGATTTCCGACATTGCAACTCCCTTCATGCTGTCATGCTGCAGGTTCACATCGTAGCGAAACGCCTGCCTGCTGGCGAGCCGGGAAGACGCACGGCGACATTGCAAGACCGCATGGTAAACGAAACGTAAACAAAAACAGAGCCGCCGACGGCGTGAAAAGTGCCTTTCGCCGCTGTCCACCGCGCTCTGCGCCTGGGCAAAAATGACAAAAAAGTATGAATATCAAACGTAATAATCGTTCGCATGGCCCATTGCTTCCCGTAAGCTGAGTGACTATCCCGCGCCGACAGCGCGCGGTTTCAACCAGCATCGTTCGAGGAGGGAACATCATGGGTCTGCGTCTTGGTGACATCGCACCGGATTTCGAGCAGGAATCGAGCCTGGGCACGATCAAGTTTCATGAGTGGCTTGGCAACAGCTGGGGCATCCTGTTCTCCCATCCGGCCGACTACACGCCGGTATGCACGACGGAGCTCGGGCTCACCGCGAAGCTGAAGGGCGAATTCGACAAACGCAACGTGAAGGTGATCGCGCTGTCGGTCGATGGCGTCGAATCGCACAAGGGCTGGATCAACGACATCAACGAAACGCAGTCGACGGTCGTCGGCTTCCCGATCATCGCCGACGCCGATCGCAAGGTCTCGCAGCTGTACGACATGATCCACCCGAACGCGAACGAAACGCTGACGGTGCGCTCGCTGTTCGTGATCGATCCGAACAAGAAGGTGCGTCTCATCATCACCTATCCGGCCAGCACCGGCCGCAATTTCGACGAAGTGCTGCGCGTGATCGATTCGCTGCAACTGACCGATAATTACAAAGTCGCGACGCCGGGGAACTGGAAGGACGGCGACGACGTCGTGATCGTACCGTCGCTGCAGGATCCCGATGAGTTGAAGAAGCGCTTCCCGAAGGGCTTCAACGCGGTGCGTCCGTATCTGCGTCTGACGCCGCAGCCGAACAAGTAAGCAGCGGCTGCGCGCGATCGCCGCGCGCCCATGAAAACGGCCCGCCCGGCAGCGATGCCGGGCGGGCCGTGTCGTTTCAGCGCACGACGCAGCGCGACCGGCGCCGCGTCGCCTGCGCAAACGGTCAGAAGAATGCCTGGATGCCCGTCTGTGCGCGGCCGAGGATCAGCGCATGGATGTCGTGCGTTCCTTCGTACGTATTGACCACTTCGAGGTTCACGAGGTGGCGCGCGACGCCGAATTCGTCCGAGATGCCGTTGCCGCCCAGCATGTCGCGCGCGAGCCGCGCGATGTCGAGCGCCTTGCCGCACGAGTTGCGCTTCATGATCGACGTGATCTCGACGGCCGCCGTGCCTTCGTCCTTCATCCGGCCCAGCCGCAGCACGCCTTGCAGGCCGAGCGTGATCTCGGTCTGCATGTCGGCGAGCTTTTTCTGGATCAGCTGGTTCGCGGCGAGCGGCCGGCCGAACTGCTTGCGGTCGAGCACGTACTGGCGCGCGGTGTGCCAGCACGATTCGGCCGCGCCCAGCGCGCCCCACGCGATCCCGTAGCGGGCCGAGTTCAGGCACGTGAACGGGCCGCGCAGGCCGCTCACGTTCGGCATCAGGTTTTCGTCCGGCACGAACACCTCGTCGAGCACGATCTCGCCGGTGATCGACGCGCGCAGCCCGACCTTGCCATGGATCGCCGGCGCCGACAGCCCCTTCCAGCCCTTCTCGAGGATGAAGCCGCGGATCGCGTCCGCGCCGTTTTCTTCGAGCTTCGCCCACACGACGAACACGTCGGCGATCGGCGAGTTGGTGATCCACATCTTCGAGCCGGACAGCGAATAGCCGCCCGGCACTTTCTTCGCGCGTGTGACCATGCTGCCCGGGTCCGAGCCGTGGTTCGGTTCGGTCAGCCCGAAGCAGCCGATCCATTCGCCGGTCGCGAGCTTCGGCAGATATTTCTGCTTCTGCGCGTCCGAGCCGAATTCGAAGATCGGCACCATCACGAGCGACGACTGCACGGACATCATCGACCGGTAGCCGGAGTCGACGCGCTCGACTTCGCGCGCGATCAGGCCGTAGCTGACGTAGTTGAGGCCGGGGCCGCCGTATTCGTCAGGGATCGTCGGGCCGAGCAGGCCCAGTTCGCCCATTTCGCGGAATATCGCCGCGTCGGTGCGCTCGTGGCGGAACGCCTCCGTGACGCGCGGCGCGAGCTTGTCCTGCGCGTACGCGCGCGCGGCATCGCGCACCATCCGCTCCTCTTCGGTCAGTTGCTGGTCGAGCAACAGCGGATCGTCCCAATGAAAAGTTGCAACGCTCATCGTGTCATCTCCTGTCGGTCGTCGGCGGCGCTTCGCTACCTGTTCCGATATCTATGGTCTGCTTGACTTGCGTTCCGCTGTGCGGAACAATGTTTTGCAAAACGAACCCAGTGTAGCACCAGATGACACTTTCAACCATCGACGAAACCGCGATCGACGAACGCAAGTTCGTCGTTGCGCTTGCGCGCGGGCTCGACCTGCTGCGCGCGTTCCGGCCCGGCGAAACGATGCTCGGCAATCGCGATTTCGCGGAACGCACCGGGTTGCCGAAGGCGACCGTGAACCGGCTCGCTTACACGCTGACCGTGCTCGGCTACCTGCGCTACGACGAGACGCTCGGGAAATACGCGCTGGATGCCGCGGTGCTGTCGCTCGGCTACGCGCTGCTGTCCGGGTCGGGGACGCTCGATCTTGCGCGGCCGCACATGCAGGCGCTCGCGCGCGAGATCGGCGCGGCCGTGTCGCTCGGCTGCCGCGACGGGCTCGACATGATTTATCTGGAGACGATCCGCAGCGAAACGGCGCTGACGCTCGGGCTCGCTCCCGGCTCGCGCCTGTCGATGCTGACGAGTTCGATGGGGCGTGCGTATCTGGCCGTGCAGCCGGAGGACGTGCGCCGCGCGCTCTATGCCGACCTGCATCGTGCGGCCGGCGGCGGCGCCGACGCCGATGCGCTCGTCGCGGCCGCGCAGCAGGCGGTCGCCGAATTCTCGACGGGCGGCTGCTGTTATTCGTTCCGCGCGTGGCACACGGACGTGAACGCGGCGGCCGTGCCGTTTCGCGAGCCGCGCGACGGACGCTGGCTGATCCTCAGCTGCAGCGGGCCGGCATCGTCGATGGACGAACAGGCGTTCCGTACCGACGTCGGGCCGAAACTGAAGGCGCTCGCGCAGCGGCTCGGTCAGACGGTCTGAAACGGGGCGCGCGTGGGCGCGTCGCCGGCATTGCCGCGCGCGGCCGCGGATGCCGTGCCTGTTGCAACGCGCGGGCGCCACGCTCATCATCGTTCCCTGACTTTCCGACGATGACGAGGTTCGCGATGTCTGTCCCCGAGACGATGGAAGGCGGTTGCGCATGCGGAGCGATCCGTTACCGGATCGCCGGCATTCCGACCGACGCGGGCTTTTGCCATTGCCGGCTCTGTCAGCGCACGACCGGTGCGGCGGTCGTGGCAGCGGCATCGGTGCCGATCGGCGCGTTCGAGTATCTGCAGGGCGAGCCGACGGTCTATGCGTCGAGCGCGTGGGGTGAGCGGCGCTTTTGCGGCCGTTGCGGCGCGCAGCTCGAATATCGGCTGCGCGACGCGCCGACCACCGTCGAAATCAACTACGCGACGCTCGACGAGCCGGCGCGGCTGCGTCCGGTGTGGCACGTGTGGTATGCGGATCGTTTTCCGGGGATCGACTGTGCCGAGGATCTGCCGAAATACGACGACGACGGACCGCAGTAGGCGTCGAGGTGACGGCGACGAGCGCGCCAGCACGCATGTTCGATCGGGTGGCGTGAACGCGGCAAGAGTCGGCCGTCGCGACACGTGGATCGTTGCGCAGGCAACTGGTGCGTCGACTCTGCCGAAATACGGCGACGGCGGACCGGGATGGGCGTCGCGATGCCGGCGACGAGTGCGTCAGCGAGCCAGCACGCGCGTTCGACTCGGCTGCATGAGCGCGGCGCGAGCTGGCCGACATGGCGCGTGCGGTGCGCGGATCGTTTCTCGGAAATCGACTGTGCCGACGATCTGCCGAAATACGACGACGGCGGACCGGAGTAGGCGTCGAGATGCCGGCGACGGGTGCTGCAGCAAACTAGCAAGCGGGTTCGACTGGGGCTGCATAAGCACGGCGCGATGCCGCAAGCCGCTAGGCCTGCATCGACCGACCGCCTGCCGCCCGCCGTTTGACGACGGACGCGCACGACGGCAAGCACGACCCACCCGCCCGAAGAC
>NZ_PQMX01000126.1:0-9375 GCF_004368385.1 Burkholderia sp. B10
TGGTATGGCATGGCGCGAGATGTCGCGGCACGGCACGGCACAACACGGCACGGCACGACAGCGGACGACAGCGGACGACAGCGGACGACAGCGGACGACAGCGCCCGACACCGCCCGACACCGCCCGACACCGCCCGACACCGCACCTCGCGACGCGTGCCGCACCGCGTTCAATGCCGTGATGCACAGCCGGCCGGTACGATCTGCCGGCCGCCGACGTTCACTCGCTAGGCGGTGGCGTCTTCGGCCGGAACTCGCACAGCGGCTCGATCGCGCAGTGCCAGCATTCGGGCCGGCGCGCCTTGCACACATAGCGTCCGTGCAGGATCAGCCAGTGATGCGCGTCGTGCAGGAATTCCTTCGGCGTGAATTTCTCGAGCGCGGCTTCGACGGCCCGCACGTCCTTGCCGGGCGCCAGGCCCGTGCGATTCGCGACGCGGAAGATGTGCGTGTCGACCGCGATCGTCGGCTGGCCGAACGCGGTGTTCAGCACGACGTTGGCGGTTTTGCGGCCGACGCCCGGCAGGCTCTCGAGCGCCTCGCGATCGGCCGGCACTTCGCCGCCGTAGCGCTCGAGCAGGATATGGCAGGTGGCGACCACGTTCTTCGCCTTGGTGCGGTACAGGCCGATCGTCTTGATGTAGTCGGCCACGCCTTCCTCGCCAAGCGCGACGATTTGTCGCGGGGTGTTCGCGACCGGGAACATCTTGCGCATCGCCTTGTTGACCGACACGTCGGTCGCCTGCGCGGACAGCATCACGGCGATCAGCAGCTCGAACGGCGTCGTGTATTCGAGCTCGGTGGTCGGATGCGGATTCAGGCTTTGCAGCGTTTCGTAGATCGCGCGTCGTTTCGTGGCGTTCATGGACGGTTCTTGTCGGGCGGCGCGGACGCGCCGTTCCGGTCGTCGTGTTGTGCGTCGGGCGCCGCCGCTTCGCCGTCGCGCTGCGCGTGCTGCTCGGCGAGCCGCTTGCGGCGGGCTTCCGCCGCATCGATCTGCGCCTGCACGGCCGCGCTGACGTGTTCGGTGTTCTTCGGCGCCGCGCCTTGCTCGGCCAGCGCTTCCTTCTTCTGGCGTGCGCGTTCGAGGGCGGCGGCGATGATCGCGCGTTTCTTCGCGTCGGCGTCGTCGGACGCTGCGCCCGGCGCTGCTTCGGCGGGCGCCGCCTTCGCTGCGCCGGCGCTCGCCGCGCGCCGGGCCGCCGCACGCGCTTCGGCGGCTTCGCGTTCGCGGCGCTGGCGGGCGAGCCGGCGATCATGCCGCGCGCGCGCGGCATCAGCCTGCTCCTGCGACCATGCGTCCCAGCCCGTGCGATCACCGGTCACGGGTACCATCGCGATGCAGTCGACCGGGCAGGGCGCCACGCACAGGTCGCAGCCGGTGCAGAGCGGCTCGATGATCGTGTGCATCTGCTTCGGCGCGCCGATGATCGCGTCGACCGGGCACGCCTGCAGGCACAGCGTGCAGCCGATGCACAGGCTTTCGTCGATGAATGCGATGGCGCGCGGATGCTCGGCGCCGTTCACCGGATTCAATGGAATCACCGGCTTGCCGAGCAGGCTCGCCAGGCGCGCGATGCCTTCGGCGCCGCCCGGCGGGCACTGGTTGTAGTTCGCGTTGCCGGCGGCGATCGCTTCCGCGTATGGGCGGCAGCCGTCATAGCCGCACTTCGTGCATTGCGTCTGGGGGAGCAGATCTTCGAGGCGATCCGCGAGGGTCTTGGAATCGGTCACGGTGACAACGGGCGCGGCAGCGCCGAATGGCTTTCGGCCGCGTGCGGCGCGGCCGGAAAGGTTTGCCAAACCTTGATTATCGCCGATTTCCCGCATTGCGCTGGACGCGCTCTGTGCGCATAATCGAACCGCTTTTTTGCAGGGGCTCAGCAGGAGGGCGGCCGCCCGCGGTGCGACCGTTCCAGGTTGCGCCGGCACCGAGGCGGTGGGGGTGCCGGTCCGGATCACGCGGCTCACATAGCAAAACGCCACCATGAATCAGCCAAAAATCAAAAGAGATCCTGAAGGTACACGCCGTCGCATCCTGATGGCGGCGGCCGAAGAGTTCGCGACTGGAGGGCTGTTCGGCGCGCGCGTCGACCAGATCGCGCGTCGCGCCGAGACCAACGAGCGCATGCTCTATTACTACTTCGGCAGCAAGGAGCAGCTGTTCACCGCTGTGCTCGAACATGCGTTCTCCGCGCTCACGGACGCCGAGCGCGTGCTCGATCTCGATGGCGTCGCACCGGTGGAAGCCGTCACGCGGCTCGCGCATTTCGTGTGGGATTACTACCGCGACCATCCGGAACTGCTGCGCCTCATCAACAACGAAAACCTGCACGAAGCGCGCTACCTGCACAAGTCGACGCGCATCCGCGAGATGATGTCGCCGATCGTCGCGACGCTCGGCAACGTGCTGACGCGCGGCCAGAAGGCCGGGCTGTTCCGCAACGACGTCGATCCGCTGCGCTTTTACGTGACGCTGTCGGGGCTCGGCTACTACATCGTGTCGAACCGCTTCACGCTCGCGGCGACGCTCGGCCGCGATTTCAGCGACACCGACGAGCGCGCCGAGATGGTCAGGATGAACACCGAAGTGCTGCTCGCCTATTTGCTGCGCCGCTGATGCGGTGCTCGCGGGCCGCGTCGCTGCGCTCGACCCGTGTAAAGAAAAACGCCGCCGTGCATGAAGCATCGGCGGCGTTTTTGCGTCGGCGCGCGTCGCGCGTCAGGCGGCCTTGCGCGCGCGAACCGACTTGGCGCGCGTGCCGGCCGCCCGCTTCGCGCCCGGTGCGGCCTTCGCGGCTGCCGTCTTGGCCGGGGCGACGGTCGCAGCCGGTGTCTTCGGGCGCGAGCGTTTCGCGGCGGCGGCCGTCGTGCGCGTCGCCGTTTCGGGCTGGGGCTTGTCGGCGGGCACGGCGGCGAGCGGCGCTGCGGTCGTTCCGGTTGCTGCGGTCGATTCTACCGGCGCGTTGCCGGGCGTCTTCGTCGCGCCGTGTTTCGGCTCGGGAGCGTGCTCGCGAATGAAGTCGCGCAACTGCGGATAGATGATCGTGCGCCAGCGGCGGCCCGAGAAGATCCCGTAATGGCCGCATTTCTCGGCGGTCAGGCTGCGGCGGTCGTCCTGCGGAATGCCCATGCACAGCTCGTGCGCGACGTGGGTCTGGCCGCTGCCCGAGATGTCGTCGAGCTCGCCCTCGATCGTCATCAGCGCCGTGTGCTTGATGTCCTGCGGGCGCACGCGCTCGCCTTCGACGTCCCACGTGCCTTCGGCGAGCCGGAATTCCTGGAACACGACGCGGATCGTCTCGAGGTAATACTCGGCAGCCATGTCGAGCACCGCGTTGTACTCGTCGTAGAACTGGCGGTGCGCTTCGGCGTCGTCCTCGTCGCCGCGCAGCAGGCTCTGATAGAAGTCCCAGTGCGATTGCGCGTGACGTTCCGGGTTCATCGCGACGAAGCCCGTATGCTGCAGGAAGCCCGGATACACGTGGCGGCCTTCGCCCGGATAGTTCGCGGGCACCGTGTGGATCACGTTGTTCTCGAACCATGCGGTCGAATGCTGCGTCGCCAGCGAGTTCACCGACGTCGGGCTGCGGCGCGCGTCGATCGGGCCGCCCATCATCGTCATCGTGAGCGGCGTGTCCTCGCCGCGGCTCGCCATCAGCGAGATCGCCGCGAGCACCGGCACCGTCGGCTGGCACACGGAGATCACGTGCACGTTGCGCGCGCCGATGTGGCGGATGAACTCCTGGATGTAGGCGATGTAATCGTGCAGATGGAACGGGCCGACTTCGACCGGCACCATCCGCGCGTCGATCCAGTCGGTGATGTACACCTTGTGATCCTGCAGCAGCGTGCGCACGGTGTCGCGCAGCAGTGTGGAGTGGTGGCCCGACAGCGGCGCGCAGACCAGCACGACCGGTTCGTCCTTCAGCTGCGTGACGGCGTCGGCGTCGTCCGCATAGCGCTTGAAGCGCAGCAGCCTGCAGAACGGCTTCTCGATGATCGTCTGCTCGACGATCGGGATGTTGTGGCCGTCCTTGACGATCTGGTGAATGTTGAATTCGGGCTTCTCGTAATCCTTGCCGAGTCGGTACAGCAACTCGTACGCGGCCGCCATCCGCGGCGCGCCGGGCATCAGCGAGAACGGGCTCGACGGGTTCGCAAAGGATTTCGATGCGGCCTGGGCCCAGGCCGTGAGCGGGCTCAGCATGGCCCGCTGGAATTCGTGCAGTTGATAAAGCATGCAGACTACTCCCGCGTGGGGGACGGTGCGCAGGGGCGGCGTGAGCGTCGCGGCGTGCCGTGTGGATCAGCGCCCGGCCATGTTGCGCTGCGGCCGGACAATCGAATCGATCATATCGGACAACCCTTCGTGCCGCAATGCAACATTTCCCTGATTTTTCATCAAATTTTTGTGAATTGACGATCTCTGAACAAGCCGCCGCCCGGCCCGTAGGCGCCCGCCAGCATCCCCTTCAGCGCCCGGTCGCCACGGCCGGCGCGGGCTGGCCGGCCGCGCGCGCCATCGCATCTTCGTGGTGCATCAGGTTCATCGCGGTGTGCACCAGCGCCACGTGCGAGAACGCCTGCGGGAAGTTGCCGACCAGCCGGCCGTCGACGGGGTCGTATTCCTCGGCGAGCAGGCCGAGGTCGTTCGACAGCGCCAGCAGCCGGCTGAACAGCCGGTGCGCATCGTCGATCCGGCCGAGCAGCGCGTAGTTGTCGACCAGCCAGAAACTGCATGCCAGAAACGTGCCTTCGCCGGGCGGCAGCCCGTCGTCGTATTCGGTCGTGCGGTAGCGCATCACGAGCCCGTCGTGCAGCAATTCCCGTTCGATCGCCTCGACCGTGCCGACGATGCGCGGATCTTCCGGCGGCAGGAAGCCCATGAGCGGCATCAGCAGCACGCTCGCGTCGAGCTCGTCGCTGCCATAGCTCTGCGCAAACGCCTGTTTGCCTTCATGCCACGCGTTGTCGCAGACGTCCGCGTGGATGCTGTCGCGCAGTGCGCGCCAGCGGTCGAGCGAGCCGGGCAGACGGAACATTTCGGCCGACTTGATCGCGCGATCGAACGCGACCCACGCCATCACCTTCGAGAATGTGAAATGGCGGCGGCCGCCGCGCGTTTCCCAGATGCCTTCGTCGGGCTCCTGCCAGATTTTCTCGAGGTGGTCGAGCAGCGCGCACTGCACGGACCAGACGGTGTCGTCGGCCTGCAGGCCGCCCACGCGCGCCAGATGCAGCGCGGCCATCACCTCGCCGAATACGTCGAGCTGCAGCTGGTTCGCGGCACCGTTGCCGACCCGCACCGGCTTCGAATTCTGATAGCCGGGCAGCCAGTCGAGCTCCATTTCGGGGAGCCGGCGCTCGCCGGCGATCCCGTACATGATCTGGATCTGTTCGGGCGAGCCGGCCATCACGCGGCCGAGCCAGGAGCGCCACGCACGCGCCTCGTCGTAGTAGCCGCCGCGCATCAGCGCGAGCAGCGTGATCGTCGCGTCGCGCAGCCAGCAATAGCGGTAGTCCCAGTTGCGGTTGCCGCCGATCTTCTCGGGCAGCGACGTGGTCGGCGCGGCGACGATGCCGCCGGTCGGCTCGTAGGCGAGCGCCTTCAGCGTGAGCAGCGAGCGGCGCACGGCGGCCGCATAGCGGCCCTGCACCTGGCAGCGGCCCGACCATTCGAGCCAGTAATTCTCGGTGCGGGCGAGCATCGACAGCGGGTCGCGTGCGGGCGGCAGCCGCAGATGCGACGCCGCATAGCCGAGCGAGAACGGGATGCGCTCGTCGGCGCTGACCGTGAATTCCGCGAGCGTATGCAGATTGCGGCCGGTGAGCGGCACGGGCGTGCGCAGCACGACCGTATCGGGACCGGCGATTGCTTTCATGCCGTTCTCGCGGGACAGCTGCGTGACCCACGGAATCGAGAAGCCGTAGTCGAAGCGCAACACGAGCTCCATGCGCATCTTCATCGTGCCGTGCCGGCCGACGACGATCCGTACCAGCTCCGACCAGCCATTGCCGGGCGGCATGAAGTCGACCACGGTGACGGCGCCGTCCGCGCTTTCGTAGTCGGTTTCGAGGATCAGCGTGTCGCCGCGATAGCGGCGTGTCGTGTGCGTGATCGCGGCGTCGGCGGCCGGCGCGAGCAGCCAGCGGCCATGCTCGGGCGTGCCGACCAGCGCCGCGAAGCAGGCGCCCGAATCGAAGCGGGGCCAGCACAGCCAGTCGACGGAGCCGTCTCGTGAAATCAGGGCAGCGGTGTGGCCGTCGCCGACGAGGGCGTAGTCTTCGATCAGGGCGGGCATGGGCAAGCGGTCCTTGGATATTCGAGTTCACAATGCAGGCAGCGGCGCTCGCGCTTCGCGTTCGGGCGCCGCGCCCCGTATACTCGGCCGGGCGGCGGAGCGCGTGAACGGCAGGCGTTTCGTCCTATCTCAACACTTGAAGCGACTCGATGCAAGGAGGATTGAATGCCCAACCGTTTACGCGAGCATGACGCACGCGCTGCGACACGAGGGTCCCCGCTTAGGCTCGCTCACTGGATGAAAGGTTTCGCACTCGTGCTGTCGCTGTCCGCGACCCACGCGTTCGCGCAGCAGGCGCCGGCCGCCGCCGACGGCGTCTACAACCTGCTCGTCGGCACCTATACGGGTCACGGCAGCGAAGGCATCTACGTGTACCGCTTCGATACGAAGACGGGCAGCGTCGCGCCCGTGTCGTCGGCCAAGACGGTGAATCCGTCGTATCTGTTGCCGAGCCGCGACGGCCGCACCGTGTATGCGGTCAACGAGCTGCCCGGCGACAACGGGCCGGCCACGCAGCGCGGCGGCATCAGCGCGTTCGGCTTCGATCCGAAGACCGGCACGCTCACCTTCATCGATCGCGTGTCGTCGGAAGGGAACGACCCGTGCTATCTGGCGCTGTCGCCGGACGGCAAGTACGTCGTGACTGCCAACTACTCGGTCGCGGCCGATCCGGGCGGCAGCTTCGCCGTATTCCCGGTGCGCGACGGCGGCGCGGTCGGCACGGCCGTGTTGACCGTGCACCACGAAGGCACCGGCCCCGTGAAGGGGCGGCAGGACGGCGCGCACGTGCATTCGACGGTGTTCTCGCCCGATGGGCGTTATCTGTTCGTGCAGGACCTCGGCGCCGACAAGATCTACGGCTACCGCTACACGGTCGACGGCAGCCGCGGGCTGATCAGTCCGACCGACACGCGCTACACGCCGGTGAAGCCGGGCTCGGGGCCGCGCCACATGGTGTTCGGCGCGGACGGCCGGTTCGCGTACGTGACGAGCGAGCTGAACGCGTCGGTCGAGGTGTTCGGCTATCACGACGGCAAGCTCACGCCGGTCCAGACGCTGCCGATGAGCGCGCCGGGCTTCAAGGGCAAGGTGGGCGGCGGCGCGATCCACGTGTCGCCGGACGGCCGCTTCGTCTACGCGAGCAATCGCGGCGACGCCAACGACATCGTGATCTACGCGGTGAACCAGGCCGACGGCCGGCTCAAGACGGTCGGCCGCCAGTCGAGCCTCGGCAAGACGCCGCGCGAATTCCTGATCGATCCGAGCGGCAAGTGGCTGATCGTCGGCAACCAGGACAGCGACACGTTCTACGTGTTCAGCCGCGACGTCGAGAGCGGGCAGCTCGGGCCGAATCCGCAGAAGGTCGCGGTCGGTAGCCCGGTCGACTTCAAGCTGGTGCCGGTCGAGCAATAACGCGCAGGCGATGTAAAAAGGGCGCTGCCGATCAGGTCGGCAGCGCCCTTTTGCGTTTGTGGACTGGCGTCGCGGTGCGGGCCGCGGCCCGCCGGTGCGCTCGGCTTCGCCCCGTTCTTCACCCCGTCTCGCTCAGTCGGCGGCGGCCGGCACGAGCACCTCGCGGCTGCCGTTGATCCCCATCGGCGACACGAGCCCGGCTGCTTCCATCTGTTCGACGAGACGCGCGGCGCGGTTGTAGCCGATGCGCAGCTGGCGCTGCACCGACGAGATCGACGCGCGCCGCGTGCGCACGACGAACGCGACGGCTTCGTCGTAGAGCGGATCGGCTTCCGCGTCGGGCGCATCGCCGAACAGGTCCTGCGTCGCGCCGTCGGCGGCGGGACCGTCGAGGATACCTTCCTCGTACTGCGGCTCGCCGAACTGCTTCAGGTATTCGACGATGCGGTGCACTTCCTCGTCGGCGACGAACGCGCCGTGCACGCGCTGCGGGTAGCCGGTGCCCGGCGGCAGGAACAGCATGTCGCCCTGGCCGAGCAGCGATTCGGCGCCCATCTGGTCGAGGATCGTGCGCGAGTCGATCTTCGACGACACCTGAAACGCGACGCGCGTCGGAATGTTCGCCTTGATGAGGCCGGTGATCACGTCGACGGACGGGCGCTGGGTCGCGAGGATCAGATGGATGCCGGCCGCGCGCGCCTTCTGCGCGAGCCGGGCGATCAGCTCCTCGATCTTCTTGCCGGCGACCATCATCAGGTCGGCCAGCTCGTCGATCACGACGACGATCAGCGGCAGCGTCGACAGCGGTTCCGGATCGTCGGGCGTCAGCGAGAACGGGTTGCCGATCTTCTTTTCCTTTGCCTCGGCGTCGCGGATCTTCTGGTTGAAGCCCGCGAGGTTGCGCACGCCGACGGCCGACATCAGCCGGTAGCGCTTCTCCATTTCGCCGACGCACCAGTTCAGCGCGTTCGCCGCGAGCTTCATGTCGGTGACGACGGGCGCGAGCAGGTGCGGGATGCCCTCATAGACCGACAGCTCGAGCATCTTCGGATCGATCATGATGAGCCGCACTTCCTCCGGCGTCGCCTTGTACAGCAGCGACAGGATCATCGCGTTGATCGCGACCGACTTGCCCGAGCCGGTCGTGCCGGCGACCAGCATGTGCGGCGCCTTAGCCAGATCGGTGACGACCGGATGGCCGGTGATGTCCTTGCCCATCGCGATCGTCAGCTGCGACGTCGAATGCTGGTACTGACGCGATTCGAGAATCTCCGACAGGCGGATCATCTGGCGCTTCGCGTTCGGCAGCTCGAGGCCCATGCAGGTCTTGCCGGGAATCGTCTCGACGACGCGGATCGACGTGAGGCCGAGCCCGCGCGACAGGTCCTTCATCAGGCCGACGATCTGGCTGCCGCGCACGCCGAGCGCGGGTTCGATCTCGAAGCGCGTGATCACCGGGCCCGCCGACGCGCCGACGACCGTCACCGGCACCTTGAACTCCTGCAGGCGCTGCTCGATCACCTGGCCGGTCTGCGCGAGGTGTTCTTCCGAGATGGGCTCGATGTCGTCCGATGCCGGCTCGAGCAGGTCGAGCGTCGGCAGCTCGACGTTGAAGGACGCGGGCGCGTGGAATTCGAACGCGTTCGGACGCGGCGGG